>CAYNKH010000054.1:0-16966 GCA_964397745.1 uncultured Bacteroidales bacterium
AGTTATGATTAACCAGTACGAAACCGTTTTCATTGCAACTCCCGTTTTGTCTGAAGCACAGATGAAGGAAACGGTTGAAAAATTCAGGAAAGTCATTACCGACAACAGTGGTGAGGTCGTTCATGAGGAAGATTGGGGTTTAAAAAAACTTGCTTACCCAATCCAAAAAAAGTCAACAGGCTTTTATCATCTGATTGAGTTCAAATCAGAAAGTGCATTTATTGAAAAACTCGAAACTCAATTTCGTCGTGACGAAAAGATTATGAGATTTTTAACTTTCAAAATGGACAAACATGCAATAGCATACAGTGAGAAAAAACGCAGAATGAAAAAAGAACAAAATCAGAAGGAGGCATAATTATGGCACAAAACAATTCGGAAATTAGATATCTTACTCCTCTGGCAGTAGAAGTAAAGAAGAAAAAATATTGTCGTTTTCTAAAAAATCGCATTAAATATGTAGATTATAAAGATGCACAATTTTTAAAAAGATTTTTAAACGAGCAAGGTAAAATTTTACCTCGTCGTTTAACAGGGACATCATTAAAGTATCATCGTAAAGTTGCCCAAGCAGTAAAAAGAGCTCGTCATTTAGCTTTATTGCCTTATGTAACTGATTTGATGAAATAATAAAGGAGAACTAAGAAATGGAAATTATATTAAAACAAGATTTAGATAAACTAGGAAATGTTGATGATATCGTTAATGTAAAGCCTGGTTATGCAAGAAACTACCTCATCCCCCAAGGATACGCAATTTTGGCAACTAAAACTGCTAAAAAAATTCACGAGGAGAACATGAGACAAAAATCTCATAAAGAATCTAAACTCCGTGAAAACGCAGAGGCAATAGCAGCTAAAATGGAAGGCCTCAAAATTAGAGTACCTGCAAAAACTAGCTCAACTGGCAAAATCTTTGGTTCAGTAAATACAATTATGTTATCCGAAGCTTTAACAAAAGAAGGTTTTGACATTGATCGTAAACACATTACAATTAAAGGCGATGCAGTTAAAGAAATTGGTGAGTACAACGCTAGTATTAAAATTTATAAAAACATTAGAGTAAGTATTGATTTCGAAGTGTATTCGGAGTAATACTTTAAAAGATAAAAAAAACCGCCTCTTTATGGCGGTTTTTTTTTAACGTTTGTTAAATAATAAGGTCAGAACTCCTAATCCACCCTTGATTATCAGCTACTTTCGCCTGTTTTGTCGTATTCAATTAGCTTTAGCCTCATTTATAAGCTTTTAAAATTATAATTTCCGCTTAGATTTTTATCAAAACACACTCTAATTCAGGTTTGGATCAAATTAATATTATACAGTTGAATTTGACAATTTTAAAAAATGATGCTAAAGCAAGTGAAAGAAGGAAAAGTTTTTCACAGTGTAATGTAATAGATAATTTTATAATAAATAAATTATTTACTTTTTGTCTGTTTATTTACTGACGTTTACAAGGTATGCAGAATTTACTTACTCACTTCAATAAAAACTCACTCCGACACTTCGATAAACCCAGTGCATCGCAGTGCAGACAAGCTTACTTCGGCAGGCTTAGCACATCGCAGCGTATCGCTTTCGTTGTTTGACAATCCCTAAACTATTCTAAAGCCTTTATTTGTAAAATATTCTGCCAAAACATTGGTATAATCGCCCGGAACAATTAAATGATGATTCCCTAATGGAAACTCTCGTAATAGGAAAATACTTTTATGCGACATTTTTACTTTAATCTGTGTGCGACAGGCTTGAATAATATCACCTGATTCGATAATTTCACCAAGAGCTAAAAAACAAAACTCCAAGTTATTGTCTATTCTAAAAACAGTAACCTGCTGATTTGCAATTTTTCCCTTTACAGCACTTCCTTTGCCTGATTCAAAATGACTTTCGACATCAAAGCTTTCAAGCAAATTTAAAGGAGCGGTACAATGTGAAAAGACAACGGTTTCTCTATCAAGGGCATTCAAATTTGCTACCCAAGGTATTTTTCCTGTGAGCCTAGAAAAAATAATCATCCCTGCTGCCGAACAAAGGTCTCCTTCGCAAACAGTTGGAATATTATTATTATTTAATAGAGCAACTGGCAAACATGCGGTATAATCATTTTTTTTTATAAAGTCGAAACAAGCAACTGCCATTGCAGAAACTTCTTCAACCTGAATAAAACTAAGCATTTTATTGTAAAGCGAACGATCTTTCTCAAATGTTTTGTAGTTATATTTCGCAAAATATTTGTCAAACTCATCAAATTGGTTGTCTTTCAACTGCAATATGTCCGACCAATTATATTCAACAATCTTTATACCCAAAACCTCATGCAACAACTCGTAATCGGGTACACTTGCAAGCAACCAGTTTTCGGGTTTTCCAATAAGAGCAAGCTTTGTATTTTTATATCTATCTTTTTCGTCAAGGAATTTTTGCAGTGGCTCAAGATTATTAATCAAATCGATATTGAAAATTTTTGTTTTTATGCCTTTTTCATTAAGAAAAGCTTTAACTTCGCTAGCTGCTGCCCATGAATTATCTTTTGCAGATGCTAAGAAACAATATCTATTTTGAGCTTCAATTTGTTCAATTGCTTTATGCTCCGATCCTCCCGACAAGAACCAAATAACATTAGCATCGGAGTTTACAAAATCATTGGTATGAAGACCCGAAAACTTTTCAAGAAAATCAGTTCTTGCTTTATTTATAAGTCTCTCACTGACATTATTGTTAGCAGCAATATATATCTTCAAAATACAATTTTTTAGTTAGACATGGAGACATTTACAATTACAGATTACTTTACTGCGATGGTTTCTATCTCAACAAGTGCTCCTAAAGGAAGACCTTTTACAGCAAAAGCAGCTCTTGCAGGTGGGTTTTTTGTGTAATATTTACCATACACCTCGTTCATAGCAGCAAAGTGTGCCATATCACTAAGTAAACACGTAGATTTTATTACATCATCAAAACTATAACCAGCTTCAGTAAGAATAGCTTGTATGTTCTTCATAACTTGCTCAGTTTGAGCAGTAATTCCTTCAGGAATTTTACCATCCGCCGAATTAACAGGTACCTGACCAGAAACATAAAGCATACCATTTATTTCAATCGCTTGACTGTAAGGACCAATTGCCTTAGGCGCATTTGGAGTATTAATTACTTTTTTCATAATTACTAATTGTTAAATATTATTATGTGTTAAACTTACAAATTTAATAAAATTTAATAAAACAAATATTATTGTCAGATAAATGTGCAAAAAGGTTGTCGTAATCTTCTAAGTGGTTGGTACTAATGCGTGTTTAATTTTATATTAAAGTACAAGTACCATCGAGAATAAACTTAGTCTCATTAATTCTCTGTAACTGTTTTAACTTTATCAGGATTTTCTAAATTTATGCTGCATCATATAGTTTCAGCGTATTTACAACAATATCATTGAATAAAATTTTCACTTATTCATAAAAAAAAAACTATTTTTGCATTAATAAATTTTGATTATATGAATATTCCAATGGTTGACCTTAGGTCGCAGTATCTAAAAATTAAAGACGAGGTGGATAAAAACATCCACAATGTTATTGATAATACTGCTTTTATTAATGGTGATGATGTTAAAAAGTTAAGAAAAGAACTTGCCGAATACCTAAATGCAAAACATGTAATAACTTGTGGTAATGGCACAGATGCTTTGCAAATTGGCATGATGGCTCTTGGTTTGCAACCTGGTGATGAAGTGATTTCCACTGATTTTACGTTTATTGCAACAGTAGAAACTATTGCTTTATTAAAACTAACACCTGTGATGGTGGATGTTGATCCTGATACTTTTTGCATCGATCCTAATGAGATTGAAAAAGCAATTACGCCTAAAACAAAAGCAATTATGCCTGTTCATTTATTTGGGCAATGTGCCGATATGGACAGAATAATGGAAATTGCCAAAAAACACAATCTTTATGTTATCGAAGATACCGCTCAGGCAATTGGTAGTGATTTTACTTCAGATAAAGGCTGGACAAAAAAAGCTGGTACCATTGGACATATTGGTTGTACTTCTTTCTTTCCGTCTAAAAATCTTGGCTGTTACGGGGATGGAGGTGCAATTTTTACAAATGATGATGAACTTAGCGAAAAAATAAATTCTATTGTTAATCATGGTATGAAAGTTAGGTATTATCATGATAGAATAGGCGTTAATTCAAGATTAGATACAATACAAGCGGCTGTTTTGCGTGTAAAGTTACCTCTTCTTGATGAATATAATTTAGCAAGACTTAATGCAGCGGATTATTACGACAACGCATTCGCAAATTGTGATAAAATTACTACTCCCAAAAGATTTAAAAAATCAACACATACTTTTCATCAATATACAATGATTCTCAATGATGTTGATAGAGAAGGCTTACAGGCATATTTAAAATCAAAAGGAATTGCTTCGGCAGTATATTATCCAGTTGCTTTGCACAACCAAAAGGCTTTTCAGGGGTATCGTTATAATCCAAACGATTTCCCAGTAACTGATAAATTGTGCGAAACAGTACTCTCTTTGCCAATAAATACAGAATTAGATAATGATACTTTAAAGTATATTACGGATAATGTACTAGAGTTTTTGAGGAAATAAAAATTTGTTAAGCGATAAGATAAACTGCAAGTTAATAGAAAACAAATCGAATTCCTATTTCCCAGTTTTCACTATCGCGGTCAGGAAAAATAGTTTGATAATTATAACTCATTCCATTAACTACTGCTTGGTCACCAAAAGTATCATAAGCTGGTCCGCTAGTTAAGTTGATGTTATAAGCCCCAAATAGTTCAGTATGTGGAGAGATTCGTATTGCTGCTCTTAAGCCAAATTTTGTGTATTTTGTATAGACCATATTTGGAGGGAAATCCCAAATGGTGTAATTTTTCCAATTTAATCCCATTGCATATTCGCGGCCATAAGCTACAAACCCTTCTAATACTGCGAAATTTCCCAGCCATAAATTATATCCTGCTCCAAAAGAAAATCTAGGAAAATTAACAACGCTGCTAATATACGAATTGTCATAATTATTAAATTGGTAGCCAGCATCAATAAAAACTGCATATTGGGATGCTTTACCCACATTAAAATAAATCGAAGTTTGCATACCTCCAGGTCTTGCATTAAGTCCAGATAATGACCAGCCAAATACAGTTCTGTCTGTGCTGGCGTTACGTCTAGTTTCTCTTGTTGATTTATTATTAAAGATATTATTTGCATTAGCCAGAGTTGCTGTTTCCAAAGAGTAAGTTTTTGAATTCAATTGTGTGCCAGCTGGAAATTCGTCGTAAACACTATGATAGGTGTTTTTGCTGATTTTAATTTTATTATGCTTTGTGTAATCCAGTTCAAACTCAATTGGCGATTGTCCTATTAAAACATTATTAACATAAACGTCTGCTCCCTGTGGTTTTGTGTTAATTAAAAATTGTTTAGCAGCTTGTAATCTAAATACAAATTCTTTGGTTTTGTCATATTCAACTGAAATTTTTTCTTTGTGAGTTGCATATCCTTGTTTTTCGATAGATATTTCTCGTTCTCCAACAAAAACATCACGAACAAACTTTGGAGTTGTCCCAATAAACTCATCATCAATAAATATAGAGGCTCCAAGTGGTTCTGATTGTACTGATATAACGCTTAATTTCCGTTCTAATGTTTGATCTATAATATATTCCTTGTTCGCAATTACAAGAATTTCTTTAGTGTAGGATTTGTGATTATCTGCTTGTATTTTAACAATATGCAGTCCTTCAATCAATCGTCCCTCATAGGAGCCAGTACTAACTTTTTCATTGTCGATATAAATTTCTCCTTCGAGACTAGTGTTTATTTCAATTTTTCCATAAATATCAAGTTCGGATAGTGTTTTATTGATTTTTAGAGTATTTCCTGCTTCGAGCGTAAAATTAAAATCTTCAGTTTTATAAAGAGCCATCTCTAAACGGCAATTATATTCGCCTTCAAGTAATGGCACTGTTAAAGGCGAAACTCCTTTTAGTTGGTTATTAATATAAACTTGAGCCCCATTTGGTTTTGTTTCTATTACAACAAATTCGGCAATTGCTGTTTCTTCTATTGTATTTGCATCAATATTGCCGCCTGTCAAAGTCATTTTATAAACATTGCCCTCTTTAATATTTACAGGAATAGCATATTCTAAAGGGATATAGCCACTCTTGATTACTTTTAGCATTTTTTCTCTCGGAGAAACATATATCCAGTATTCACCAGTTTTTTTTACAATATCTCCTTCAATGCCCAAACGAGTTTCAAAGAATAAGCCGTTAAGATTAGTAAAAACTTTTACAATTGCACATTTTTGGTCATTAACATCTTTTCTCTCTAACGACACCGCTGATAAATCGCTCATATCCTCTTCAAATGCTAAAACTCGAAAGCTTTGTGCAAAACTCCCAAGCGAGGTAAGCAAGAGTATAATAAGATATAAGTAGATTTTTTTCAAAATACAAAGTTTTTATAATTGCTTTATTGCAAAATATAAGCCAAAAACCGTGCAAATTTACAAATTTTTTATCAAATTTCTAAATGCATTTTTTATTGGTCTGCGATTCAGTGATTCTTGTAACCACACGATGAAAAAATCGTGCGGTAGCACGTTGTTTCTGTTTTTTTACATTTTGTTAATTATCTTTAATTTGTCAATTATTAAAATATTGCACAAAGTTGGTGGTGAGCAATAAGGAGACTGAGGGTTTTGGCATAAGCCAAAATGTCTCGAAGTCTCCGTTCACTCAGATTTAGCTTTGTTGTAGTCACTAGGTTGCAATTCGAGTTTAGCAGGAATGTTTTTTGAGTTTTATTATTGTTGCCTACGCTACCCCTAACCCTTTGAGGGAAAGCCAACGCTCTTCGTTCACTCGGATTTTTAAAAACTACAATGATAAACTTATTCTAATCAGATTTATCTGACTGGTAAATACATACTAAAACAAGTGGCTTTCGCCACATTTGTTATTTCATCTCGTTAATCCAATTTTTTGCTTTATAGATTCATTAATCCGATTGTTGCCTTAAAATGTAATCATAAAACTGCTGCATTCCTATAACTGCATTTTCTTTAAAATGACGAAAATCTTTTACATTAAACTCATCACTTGGGTCTATTATAAACTTTTTTGCATTTGGATTGACATAATCCACTAATCCTGCTGCTGGATAAACCTGTAAGCCTGTTCCTACTACGAGAAATATATCGGCAGTTTTAATAATTTCAATTGCTTTTGGGATATTAGGTACTACTTCGCCAAACCACACAATATGGGGTCTTAATTGTGAACCGTTTGGGCATAAATCCCCAATATTTAGTTCAGCACCTTTAATGTCAGTTACAAAATTTTCGTCGGTAATACTGCGTGCTTTTCTAATTTCTCCGTGCAAGTGTAATATATTTTTTGACCCCGCTCTTTCATGCAAGTCATCGACATTTTGTGTTATAATATTGACATCAAATTGTTTTTGCAATTTTGCTAATAATAAATGTGCATTATTTGGTTGTGCTTCAACAACGATTTTTCGACGAAAATTATAAAAACCCATCACTAACTCCGGGTCGCGTCTCCATGCTTGAGGGCTTGCAACCTCTTCAAATCTATGTGTTTTCCAAAGACCATCATTATCTCTAAATGTTGGAATCCCACTTTCCTTACTTATCCCAGCACCCGAAAGTACAACTAATTTTCTCATTTTATTTTCTTTTTGTGATTTATTCAAACATTCAATACAGAACAAATATAATTAAAGTAAGCGTGATATAAAAAGAAACACAGTTCAATTTTTCACTTCGCACTTTAAATAACATAGAATAAGGTATCAAAAGCTATTATACTGATGTTTTTTGTTGTATCTATAGCTTCAATAAATGTTTTCTGAAAATTAATTGCCCTAAATTCAATATTTATTCTCATTTTTGCAAAAAAAAGATATGCATAAATCAGGTTTTGTAAACATTATCGGAAATCCCAATGTTGGTAAGTCAACGCTAATGAATGAGTTGGTTGGCGAACGTCTATCAATAATTACAAATAAATCACAAACTACACGTCATAGAATTTTGGGAATTGTTAATGGCGATGATTTTCAAATTGTTTACAGTGATACACCAGGCATTATTAAGCCTCATTATAAATTACAGGAGAAAATGATGAATAGTGTGGTTGCTTCTTTTGAAGATGCCGATATCTTTTTGTACGTTACCGATGTTGTAGAAACTTCTGATAAAAACATTGAGTATATTGAAAAATTGCAAAAGACGGATGTCCCAATTTTGTGTCTGATAAATAAAATTGATTTAGCTCGCCCAGATAAATTGGAAGAATTGCAAGATTTTTGGAAACAGCAACTCCCAAAAGCTGAAGTATATCTTATATCAGCGTTGCATAAAACTAATTTGGATGTAATTTTTGATCGTATTTTTAGTCTTTTACCCGAAGGACCTGAATGGTTTCCAAAAGATCAGCTAACCGATAAAACCGAAAGATTTATTGTGTCCGAAATTGTTCGCGAAAAAATACTTAAAAACTATCAAAAAGAAGTACCCTATGCATGCGAAGTTGTTGTTGAAGAGTTTAAAGAGGAAGAAAAAATAATCAGAATAAAAGTTGTTATTGTGGTCGAAAGACAAAGCCAAAAAGGTATTGTTATTGGACATAAAGGAGGTGCATTGAAAAGAGTTGCAACGCACGCAAGAAAAGATATGGAGCTGTTCTTTGGTAAAAAAGTTTTTGTCGAGTTCTTTGTGAAAGTGAAAAAGGATTGGAGAGATAGCGATTTTAATTTACGAGATTTTGGCTATGTGTAGAATAACTACTTAATGATTTTATTTGATTAATTTTACTGCAAAAAGACATGAATTACTCTATAAGACTGTCCACAGAAGAAGATTATCCCCAAATTTTAGCTTTTATTAAAGAGCTGGCTTTATTTGAAAAAGCTCCCGATAAAGTTCTGAATACTGTTGAGTTTATGAAGCAAGAAAAACATTTGTTTGGTTGCTATGTTGCAGTATCCGAGACTGAAGAAGTTGTTGGAATTGCATTGTACTTTTTTGCATATTTTACTTGGATAGGCAAATCGCTTTATCTCGATGATTTGTACGTCAAACCAGAATATAGAAACTTAGGTATTGGCAGCGAATTGTTAAAACATATTTTTAAACTTGCCAAAGATGAAAATTGCAGACGTTTAAGATGGCAGGTTATTAATTGGAATACGCAAGCAATTGAACTTTACAGAAAAGTAGGAGCAACAATTGATGAGGAATGGATTAATTGTGATTTTGATTATGAGCAGATAAAGAATTTCTGAACATCATCCCATCAACTGATCAATATCAAAATATTAATTTGCTTCGTTATGTTTTTAACTGTATATTTGTAACGAAAAATCTGTAACGAAAATTGTGTAACGAAAAATCTGTAATCCTGTAGCGGTAATATTTTAATTTCTACAAATAATTGTTTAATTTAATATGGGCAGAACAAATAATTTAATTAATCCATTCCCTTTGATGGACTATGTTTCACCTGAGTATTTTTGTGATAGAGAAATCGAAACAGAAAAGATTATTTCCGCATTAAAAAATGGTCGTAATGTAACTTTAGTTTCTGTACGTAGGTTGGGAAAGACCGCTCTATTAAAGCATGTGTCAAAAAAAGTATCAAAAAATAAATCTACACGTGTTTTATATCTTGATATATTACCGACAGAAAACCTAGCAGGTTTTATAAAGACTTTTAGTGATGCAATACTAAAAGACGAAAAATCGAATGATAGATTTCTTACAAAAGTATCAAAGTTGTTATCAGGTATAAAGGGGAAGTTGGTTTTTGATGATGTTACAGGAGTCCCATCTGTTGAGGTTACGGTAGATGATGAAAAGTCGGGTGAACTCTCGATTCAGACAATTTTTGAATATTTGGCAGAACAAAAAGAAAAATACATTATTGTAATAGACGAATTTCAACAAATTACAAATTATCCTGAAAAGAATGTTGAAGCAATTTTGAGAACACAGATACAGCATCAGCATAAAGACAGTTTTGTTTTTTCGGGTAGCAGTAAACATACATTAATTTCAATGTTTAGTGATTATGGCAAGCCTTTTTATCAAAGTAGTGATTTGCTTGAACTAGGAAGGATTGATAAGAAGGTTTATTCAAAGTTTATAAAAAAACAATTCAAGAAAAGAAATAAAGAAATTGATACTGCTTATATTGATCAACAAATTGATAATTTTTGTAATCATACATTTTACGTTCAGTATTTTTTTAATAGATTATTTGAAAAAGCAGGTAGTGTAATTACACAAGCAGATATTAATCTTGTTACGGAAGAAATTGTTAAAGAACGAGAGTATGTGTTTTATAATTATCGAAATTTATTGAGCAGTTTGCATTTCAATATTTTGATTGCTATTGCTAAGGAAGGTGGTGTTAGCCAAATAAATGCTGGTTGGTTTTTAACACAGTATAAATTAGGTCAACCATCCTCGGTTAGCAGTGCTGTAAAGATACTATCTGATAAAGAAATGATATATCATGAAAACGGTAAATATCAGATTTACGATGTGTTTTTTGAAAAATGGTTGAGTAAAGTGTTTTAAATATTTTATAGTAGTATCTGCAAGAACCGACACGCCAAGAGTCGCAGAGCTCAATTCGACAAGCCATTAGTATTGCATCGCAGCGTAGCTAAAACTATCGCTTTTTGTGTCTTTGAGACAAAAACAGTTATTCTAATCTTAAAATTACCGACAAACCGACTACAGTTTCTGAGCAATGCGATGCAGTGCGATACTAATGACCTGCCGAACTGAACTTGTCGAAATGTCGAAGAAAAACGATAAACTCATCCTCACATCACCCCATCACCCCATAATCGCTAATAATTAAAATTTGTCAAAAAACAAAGTCGCTATAATAAAACCTCCAAAAGCAATCACCAAAATACCAGCAACTCTGTTAATAATGAGCATACGTCTTAATCGGAACTTATGACGTAAAACGCTTACGATACCTGATAGGGTAAACCACCACAGAGATGCTCCTAAAAGTACCCCACATATTAAAATAAGCACTGAAACAGTTTTAGAGCTAGGATCTACTACTTGAAAACCTGCAAAAACAGCCGCAAAAACAAATAGCGTTATCGGATTCGACAATGTAAGAGCAAATATGGATATAAAATCGCCAAAAAGACCTTTCCTTTTCTTTTTTAATTGTTTTCTAAGTTGAACTGCTGGGTTGGTTATAATTAGTTTATATCCTAAAAAAAGCAAAATAATACTGCCAATAATTCGTAAATAAAACTGATACTCTGCAATTGAGTCCGTTATGATTGAAACCGAAAAACCCGCAACAATTGCATAAAACCCATCAGCAGCTGCTGCACCTAAGCCGCTAACAAATCCCGATTTTCGCCCTTTATTTAATGTTCTTTGAACACAAAGTACACCAATAGGCCCTAACGGAATTGAAGCAGATAAGCCAATTATGATTCCTTTCCACAAATAATTTAAAAACATTGTGCAAATAAAGTAATTTGTTATCAAATATTTGACAAAAATAGTGTTAATTTATAACTTTAATTAATAAACTATGGATAAAAATTTAAATAGAGACGAACTCTTTGATTTTCTTGAAGAAAAATATATGAAATTTGCAAATCCTAAGTTTATTAAAAATGACCCTATTCAAATACCTCATTCGTTTAGTAAAAAAGAGGATGTAGAGATTAGCGGATTTATTGCTGCAACTATTGCCTGGGGACAAAGAAAATCTATAATTAAAAATGCTAAACACTTTATTCAACTTATGGACGACTCGCCCTACGAGTTTATAATGGGATATGCAGAAAATGACCTTAAACGTTTTGATAATGCCGTACATCGTACATTTAATGGCGAAGACCTTAAGTTTTTTGTAAAATCTTTGAGAAATATTTACACAAAATATGGAAGTCCCGAAAATTTGTTCGCATCTGATAACTTATTTGATGGTTTAGCAAAATTTCATCGGGCGTTTTTTGAAATTCCATTTCTACAGCGGACAAAACGCCATGTTGCAAATGTGAATACTGGCTCTGCAGCAAAACGTTTAAATATGTACCTTAGATGGATGGTGCGTAATGACAATAAAGGAGTAGATTTTGGTATTTGGAAAAACATCAAACCCGCTCAATTATATATCCCTTTAGATTTACATAGTGGACGTATTTCGCGAATGCTTGGACTGTTAGAAAGAAAACAAGACGATTGGAAAGCAGTTACAGAACTAACACAAAAACTGAGAGAATTTGATGAAAATGATCCTGTAAAATACGATTTTGCATTGTTTGGTATTGGTGTAAATGAAGATTTTTAGATGAGAAAAGATATTTTTAAATTTAAAAAGTTTAGCATCGAGCATTCATCAGGCGTAATGAAAGTTGGAACGGATGCTGTGCTAATAGGAGCATGGCTTAAAGCTTTAAATACAAAAACCATTTTGGATATTGGAACTGGAACTGGTCTAATAGCTTTGATACTTGCACAAAAGTCTAATGCACAAATTGTTGCAATCGATATTCTTGAACAAGCTTGCAAAAATGCTACGGAGAATGTTAATAACTCAAAGTGGAAAGAAAGAATAAAGATTATCCAGACCTCACTACAAGAATATGAACCAGAATCCAAATTTGATTTAATTGTCTCAAATCCACCATTTTACACAGCAGATACACATTCTCCTGACCAAAACCGTGCAATTGCCCGACATATTCTTAAAATGCAACCTGAAGATATAATCACATTCTGCCAGAAATATTTATCCGAAAAAGGAAACTGTGCAGTTATTTACCCTGTAATTATTGCTGAGTATTTTATGATAATCGCTCTACAAAATGGTTTTTATATAAATTCTATTTTAAATATTAAATCAAATTACAAATCGGAAATCATTCGAAAAATAATACAGATTGGCAAATATAAAACTGTTTTACAGAACCACACAATTGCAATTGAAAAAGAAAACAGACACGATTACACCGCTGAATATATTGAAATGACAAAGGATTATTACCTACATTTATAAACCATGTACAGACGTACGGCGGCACATCTATATGATTTGAAAATGTAACAAAACAAAAGCAGTTTTAGAAAATTAAAATATGTGTGCTGTTAGTATTATAAGGTTTTGCAAAAAGTTTACAGATTAAATTGTGAATTTTTTTGTAAAATATTCAATATATAAATTTAACATTGTTCCTAAATAATAAGGCAGATTCATAAGGAGATATGGTTTTCCTGTGGGAGTAACAGCATTTTCAACAACAAACTTTCCAGCATACATTCTAACCGCATAAGGATGATCAGTTCTGTCAATAAATTGGTGTAACGATTTTAGACTTCCTGTAGAACCAGATTTAATTTCAACTGGGATTAACATATCTTTATAAGGTATTATTAAATCCACTTCGGCAGATGCCTGAGTTTTTTCTCTTACCCAAAAAATAGGCTTCTTGTATGTATTCACATTCCGAGAAAGTAACTCTTGAAAAATCAATTGTGGAATTAGAGCCCCTTTATATAACTCACTAAAATCATCAAATGCAAGCATATCAGCTTGAATATTTAGTTCATGATTAAGTATTCCAATATCAAGAAACTGTAACCTAGGACTTTTCTTCAAATCTGGAATTACAGGTGGAGTTATAGATGTTGTAGGATAAACTAATTGAATTATTTTTGCATCATTTAAACTACGAAAAGCTTCGCCAACTTCTCTCGAGCGATAATTTGATTTTCCAAAATTTTGAAATTTAACTCTTTGATCAAAATATAAATGAGCCGAATTAACGACATGCTTTATAACTTTAGCATTTGCATCTCCGATAGCATATTTCTCAATATCGTTTTTATATGTTGCCCAAATACTCTCATAAACTGGAGGTAGAGATGTAATGCTTCCATTAGTAATATATTTTCTTACAATCTCAGGCATTCCACCAATAATGGCATATTGATTAAATTTTTCTAACAAAACTTTGTGGGCAGAGATGCTTACAGGTACTATTTGCAACTGCTCATAAATCAAATAATCCGAAGTTGCCTGCAAATACTCATCAAAACTTAAAGGATAAAGATATAAGTATGTAATTCTGCCTACTGGAAAACTTTTTACTTTTCGTATTGCATGTTCGAGCAAAGAACCTGCGGCAATTACATGCAATCTCGAAACATCTTCGTAAAAATATCTAAGCATGGATATTGCTTTTGGCGACTCTTGAATTTCGTCAATAAAAAGAATTGTGTCTGAAATATCATCAGGAGAAATATTATTCCGTAAAAACAAAGCTTCAACAAGTGTTTTGACATCTTTGTACTGATCAAAAAATTCAAAATCAATTTCCTTTTCCAGATTAATGAAAATTTTATTCTTATATAAATCTGCAAAACTCTTAATTAAAGTTGTCTTTCCTACTTGTCTTGCCCCTCTTAGCACGAGAGGCTTTCTATCTTGACTGTTTCACCAGTCACATAAATTTTGATAAACATTTCTTTTAAATTGCATAGTTAAAGCATATTATTTAAGTTTATAAAATGCAAATACAACATAAATTGTAACAAAACAAACCCAGTTTTGCGATATTGTTGTAACAAAACAAACCCAGTTTTGCAATATTACTGTAACAAAACAAACCCACGATAATTATAAACCATTTTTTGTTATTGCGGCCGTACGTCTATACGTAGTTTACGATTGAAATATAGCGGAATCGAAAAATTAATAAGGTTTTCCCATTTCTATTTTTGTTTATGTAGAAAAAATCTTACATTTACTAAAAATTTATCAGTATATGGCCAATCAACCAAAATTAGAAAGACTTTTGCGTTTGATGAAAATGCTTACAGGGAATATTTCTTATTCTATTCCTGAAATTGCAGACAGGCTTGAAGTGTCTCAGCGAACAGTTTATCGGTATATAGATACTTTTCGCAAAGCTGGATTTGTTGTCAAAAACAAAGGAGATATTTACAAATTAGACAAATCTTCACCTCATTTTAAAGATATTAGTAAACTACTGCATTTTACAGAAGAAGAATCGCATATTTTAAAAAAAGCTATAGACAGCATTGACGAAAATAATATGCTAAAACAAAATCTGAAAAGAAAACTAGGAACTGTTTACGACTATAAAATTCTAGCCGAAACTGTTGTAAAAGGGAAAAACTCAGATAATATAAATGCTTTGGCAGAATCAATTGAGCAACGAAAGCAAGTTGTATTGAAAAATTACAGCTCTGCAAAAAGCAATATTGTTCGAGATAGACTGGTTGAAGTTTTTGCATTTACCACAAATTACATTCAAGTTTGGGCTTATGAATTGGAATCCAACCAAAATAAACTGTTTAAGGTCTCACGAATTGAAGATGTAATAATTAGTGAAAAAAACTGGAAATTTCAGAAACAACACAAAGCAGGTTTTGTTGATATTTTTAGAATAAGCAGTTTTAAACAGTTACCTGTAAAACTAAAAATGGGTGTAAGGGCTACCAGTTTACTTACCGAAGAATATCCACTAGCCGAAAGAGACATTACTCAATTAAGCAAAAATGAATGGTTATTAAATACAAATGTTTGCTCATACGAAGGTATTGGACGCTTTGTTATGGGATTATCTGGTGATGTTGAGATTTTGAGTTCGGAAGATTTTAAAGAATTTATCAAAAATAAAATTAATAATTTTTCATTGACACAAGTTGTCAAAACGCCATAGTATCTTTGTAGAGAATTAAAAATATTTAATTATGAAAAACAGATATTTTAAACATTTTAATATTGCAGGATTTACATACTACGATGGAGTTGATGTGTTTCAGGACTTGAAAATAGGCACAAAGTTAAAACTGATTGCAGAGTCGGATAATAAATATGATGCAAATGCAGTAGCCTTGTACTACGGCGAAGTAAAGTTGGGGTTTGTACCGCGTGAGGCAAACAAAGAAATTAGCATTTTGATAAATAGTGGCTATGACAGCATTTTTGATGCTACTATTAATAAAGTTAAACCAAAAGCTAATCCCGAAGAGCAGATTGGAGTATTGGTTAGGATTGTAGAAGTAAAATAGGAAAATAATTTTCGTCAAGTATTAACAAATTGGGTATAAAATTGAGAAATATAATATGAGATTAGTACTAAAATTAGAAACAAAAGGGCAAAATGAGCTTATACCTATCAATTATCAATATGAGATTTCTGCATGGATTTATAAACTGATTCATTTTGGGAATCCTGAGTTTGCCGACTGGCTACATGCTCATGGGTTTATGAATAAGAATAAACAGTTTAAAATGTTTACATTTTCGAATCTTAAGGATTTTCGTTACAAACAGAAAGGCGATAGGTTGCAAATACTCAGTAACGAAGTTTCTTTGCTTGTATCTTTTTATTCGACAGAAATTATGAACCCCTTTATATCTGGTTTATTCCAAGAGCAAGCATTTAGCATTGGCGACAAAATAAGCAGTGCAAAGTTTTATGTGAAATCGGTAGAAAAGCTGCCTGAACCACAATTTGCAGAGAAGATGACATTCCGTTTAATTTCGCCAGTACATTTAACCCAGAAAAATCCGTTTAACGAAAATAAAACAGATCATTTAAATCCTATGCATAAAGATTTTGAAAAATTATTTATAAGCAATCTTATTGAGAAATACAATGCTTATAACGAAGTCAAGGATTTCGATACAGAAAGTTTTTCTTTAAAAATACTGAGCGAACCTGTACAGCGATTAATAAAAATAAAAGCAGATAAACCCAGCGAAACAAAGCTAACTGGATATTTATTTGATTTTGAGTTTAATTCAACACCCGAACTTAATAAAATTGGCTTTTATGCTGGTTTCGGCAAATCAAATAGTCTGGGATTTGG
>CAYNKH010000055.1:0-16920 GCA_964397745.1 uncultured Bacteroidales bacterium
TACGAAAATTGGGTAAATTGCCTTATTGTTTTCTTATAGTTTTTACCGCATTTTTGCAACAAAGTGGAGCAACATAAACGTAAGTAATTGTATATTTGAAAATAGTTTTGTGTTTCATTTAATAAATGTAATAACAATTTAGATTTAATTTTGTCCTCACCAATTGTGAGGACAAAATTTATTAAAATTTCAGATTGTTATTTAAAGTACTGTTAAAAAAATAGTAGAAGATATGCATAATAGTGTGTTACGTTAAGTCGGTCATTAAAAACATTAAAAACATGAAATACATGAGAACAATAACTAACAAAGTAATTATGGCGACAGCCTTAGTAATTGCATTCAGTTTTACAGCAGAATCGCAAATTAACCTAAAAAAAATTGGTGGTAAAGTTAAAAATGCTGCTGAGCAGCAAGTTGATAAAAAAACAAATGAAAACTCTATGAGCAACAATAATGAATCACTGCAAAATCCAAGTTCTACTGGAACTTCATCAAACAATCAAGCAATTAGTAAAGGTGCTATTCCTAAAGGGACAAAAACTCTATATGTCTCGGTAAATAACGGTAGTAATCGCAATGATGGTAGTCAATCATCCCCGATAAAAGATTTGCAAAAAGCTATTGACGTAGCTCCTGAAGGTGCAGTTATTTGTGTAGCAGAAGGTAATTATCTTGGCTATTTAGACCAAGGTTGGGTAAAAGTAAACAAGTACGTATCAATCGTAGGTGGTTATTCCGATGACTTTTCACAACGTGATCCTGTAAAATTCCGTACCACGATGCGCCCAGGCGTTGGACAGATAAAAACTTCAGGAAATCAAGGCGTTATGGATATTCGTGTAGTCGGAAATCGCAATGGGATTGTACTAATAGACGGTATTATTTTCGACCGAGGACAGATTAGTTTATATTTAGCTCCGATATATGATAATCCTGTAGCCAGTGCTCCCGAAGGTTGTGAAACTGGGCGTATTATAAATGTGGACGAAACTCCAGCGGGAGTGCCTACAATGAAGCCTGAAGGTATGAAAAGTGCATTTCAACTTATAAGTGGAGAAGCAGAAGGCAATGTTACAATTCGCAACTGTGTATTTCTTAACGGTTTTCACTTTGGAATACAGATGGCTTGCAAAGGCGGACATTTTGACGTATATAATAATGTATTTGTAGCAAATCGTATGGCTGCGTGTGAGGTGCGTGGCGGATTGGCACAACCTAATACATCATCAATTGCATTTCATAATAATACAGTACTATTTACATGGTGCCGTACTAAACACATGGAAGATATGGGTTATGGATTTCGTTATATGACAGGCATTGATGCAGATGTGTATGATAATATATTTGGTTGTACAAATTTTGGAGCCTTAGATCGATCTTACACAGACGCAGATAAATCTAAAGAAGCTAAACGTGTAACTTCTGCTTGGAATAACCTCTTTTTTGCTAATCGAAATGGCGATTTAGTTTTACCATCGGGCGGAGGTGGATGGACTTTTGTCCTTGCAAAAAACTTTGAAGATGTAAATCAATTGGTTAAATACAAAAACAATAGAGAGATGAACGAACAAGAGGTAAATGAAATAAGCAAAAAAATAGATGCTCCTTACTTGAAAGGTTTTATAGGGATAACTGGAACACAAACTTCATCTTTTAATCCAAACTCATCGGTAAATCAATTTCGCTCAGCACTAGGAATGAATATGCAAGGTACTGAAACTGTACGTGCCTCAATGTATGGTAATCGGTATCCATACGAAAAAACATTCGAGCTTTTTGGAGCAATTCAAGGCTATGGTGCTCAAGAGATTAACCCATAGTATGCTTACACTTATCTTTTAATACAAAATTTAAGTAATTACACAACTATACAGATTTGCTAAATTTTAAAAGCTAAACATCTTGTAAGTCAACTAATAACACGGGTTAAATAGATAATTACAAACAGTGAGTAAATTGTTATCTCTGCAAACGTTTAGCAAAAAAAAGCTAAATAGTTTTCGCTTTTTAATTGCCTTTTAGTAGAGTTATGGTAAAAAATATTTAACTTCGTCTCCAAAATTTAGTTTGATGAAGAAAAGATTACTTTATATAATCATCGCAATTGTTGCAATTGCAATAGTTGTAGCTCTTGTAATAACTTTGACAAAAAAGAAAACCCCTGTTATTGAAACAAAGGAAGTTGTCGAAGTAAAAATTCCTGAACTCTATGGAGAACCTATCGAAGGTTGGACTTTGTACACTGATACAGTAAGAAGTGGCGATTTTTTAGGGACAATTATGGGTAGATATGGGATTAGTCCACAGCAAATTGATAAAATTGCCAAAATGTCTTGCGATACATTTAATACTACTTTAATAAATCTTGGCAAACCATTTACTGTTTTTACAGACACAATTATAGACTCGATTCCGCAAGCAAAGATTTTCGTGTATGAAAATAATGCCGTTAAATTTACAAAATATGACTTCCGTAATCCAGATACTATTCTCATAGAAAAATTTAGAAAACCAATTGACACTGTAAACCTTGAGGCTGCGGGAGTAATTGAATATTCGCTTTGGCAATCAATGATAGATAATGGTTACAATTGGGAGCTTGCCTTAGCAATGTCTCAAACATTTGCTTGGACAGTTGATTTTTATGCTTTGCAACCAGGAGATTGGTTTAAGGTTCTTTACTCGGAGTTGTATGTGGGGGACAAACGAATTGGCATTGGAGAAGTTCAGGCTGGAGTGTTTTATCAGGGCGGAAAAGAACTATGGGCGATACCGTTTACCCAAGATTCAGTTCAATGCTTCTTTGATTCAGTTGGTAATAGTATGAGAAAAACATTTTTACTCGCACCTCTTAAATATACACATATAAGCTCACGTTATTCTAATGCTCGTATGCATCCAATATTTCATAAAGTAACCGAGCATTTAGCTGTCGATTTCTCTGCTCCTATGGGTACACCTGTATATGCAGCCTCTGACGGGACTATTATAACTCGTACTTATGGAACTGGTGCAGGTTATTATGTTGCTATCAGACATAATAGCGTATATACTACGGTTTATATGCACTTTTCAAGATTTGGAGAATATAATGTTGGAGACAGAGTTAGCCAAGGTGATATAATTGGTTATGTGGGCAGCACAGGTTGGTCAACAGGTCCGCATCTACATTATGAAGTGCATGAAAATGGTCGAAAAATTGACCCGCTAAAATTTGAACCACCGCCTGCCGAACCAGTTGACTCGAGTAATTTAGAGCGATTTCACGAGGAAAAACGATATTGGATTGATAAAGTTAATGGTATTAAAATGAAGTAGGCTAAAATATTTTTATTGTTTTTGTTTGAAATTATATAGTCATTTCAATATTACGCAGCAACACTCGGTTTGCAAATAAATCCGAGCGAGCAGTGGGATGTATCAAATAAATTAATTGTTGGTAGAGCACAAAACTATCTTGAATAAAACCATATTAAGCAAATAATTGAATGGTATCAAAATTATCAAGATGTTAAAAAATTATATCTAAATACATATAATATATGTTGTTAAAAGAAAACTATACGCTATTGCATATAGTATGAGCGAATTATCAAATTTTATAAAGGCTAAATCTATTCACAGAAATCGGGAAAAAACCTGCAGAATTAATACTCTACATTAGCAAACTTTTTTGTAATATACCGTACTGGATACCAAGCTGCAAAAGTTCCTATTATCATAACTGTTATTATTACATAAACAAAATCAATCCACTTAATTAAAACAGGATAGCTGTTGATAATAAACGACCCCTCGTTCCCTAATTTAACTAATCCGAATCGCATTTGCAGCCAACAGATAAAACCACCTATTATTAATCCTGCAATGGCACCTACAAAACTAATAAAAACTCCCTCAAGAAAGAAAATATGTCGAATGGTTTTATTTCCTGCTCCAAGGCTTTTAAGTATCTGAATATCTTGTTTTTTATCAATAATTAACATTGTAAGCGAGCCAATAACATTAAAAGAAGCAATTATAAGAATAAAAACTAAAATCATAAAAATTGCCCACTTTTCTGTTTGCATAATTTTGTAAGCGTATTCGTGTTGCTTGTTTCGGTCTTGAATTTCAAATTTGTCGCCAAGTATCGTGCTTAGTTTTTTTACCGCATCTTTGGTGTTTGTGCCTTTTTTTAGTTTTATTTCCAATGAACTTAAATGGTTCTCAAACTCTAACAAGATTTGTGCAGTTTCAAGCGGTACAATATAATATTTTGTATCATATTCCTGCTGTATCATAAACACTCCCACAGTATAAACAATGGCCTTGTTAATATTGCTTGACGCATCTTGAAAATTTCCTCTAAACTTGCCAGTTCTACTGGGGATGTATATATTTACAGGCTGAGTAAAATCAGTACTTAATTCCAAATCAAAAGCAATTCCTTGTCCAGCAATTCCCAAGGGAACATTTTGTTCGTACTGCCGAAAAGTTCCATTCACAATCATAGAGTCTAAGCCAGTAACATATTGGTATTTATCATCAACTCCTTTTATTGTTGCAATTATTTGTTTATCTCCATACTCAAGCATAGCATTTTCTTCTAAGCACATAGAATAAACATCTATAAAGTCAATGTTTTCAAGTTTCGATAATAAATTTTGATTTGCTTCAAAGGTTTTGCCTTCTGCTGCGATTACTTTAATATCAGGATCAAATGAATTATATAAACGCTTTAACAAATCATCAAATCCATTAAAAACAGACAAAATTATTATTAAAGCGGCAGTTCCAACGGCAACTCCCATTATCGAAATAAATGAAATTATGTTAATAGCATTACGCGATTTCTTCGAAATCAAATATCTTTTTGCTATGTATAATGGGAAGTTCAAATTTAATTGTTTTTCAATGCGTTATCAATCCTATCTATCTGGTCTAATGAATCGTCAAGAAAAAAAGTTAATTCGGGAATGCGTTTTAAATCGTGTCTTATTATCTTACCTAATTCATATCTAATTTTTACAACACTCAAGTTAATCTCCTTGATAATCTTCATTCCGTCAGAAGAGGGGAAAATACTAAGATATACTCTTGCAATTCCTAAATCAGGACTTATATGTACACCAGTAACAGTAACCATTCGACCAGGAATGAGACCGCTAAATTTATGAGTAAATAGTGTGGCAAGTTCTTTTTGAATCATTCCCGATACTTGTAGTTGTCTTTTTGATTGCATAATAGTGTAAGTATTAAAAATATTTTGCTCGTTTTATTAAATAAGGTTTCAAAACTTCGTTAAACCCTTTGTTAATGTCGGCTTCAACGATATCGATACCATATTGCCCACATTTTAAATTAAGCTCATCAACTAATGCTTTGGTTTTATTTACATACGTTTCTCTAACCTCGTTGGGATTTAACTTAATAATGTTTCCAGTTTCCAAATCTACAAATTTGTACGGTCGGTTTGCAAATTCAAACTCCTGCTCAAATTTTTTATCAGTAACATGAAAAATTACAACTTCATGTTTGTTGTATTTTAGATGCTGCAATGCTGAAAATAGTTTTTCTGTATCGTCTTCCTTTCCCAAAAATAGATCACTAAAGATAATTACTAATGAACGTTTATGTATTATTTCAGATAAATTATGTAATAATTCGGCAGTATTGGTCTTTTTTTGTAATCCAATATTTTGTGGATTAAGCAATTTACGTAATTCGTTATATAGAACCTGTAGATGAACTGCGGAAGAGCGAGCTCCAGCATGAAATCTGAGTTCATTATCGATTGCACTTAATCCAACAGCATCACGTTGCCTGCGTAAAAGATATACAAGGGCAGCAGCACAATAAACCGAAAAACTAAGTTTGTTAACAATCTTATTTTCATAAGGGAAAAGCATAGAAGACGAAACATCAATTACTATCTGTCCTCGAAGGTTAGTCTCTTCTTCGTAACGTTTTACAAATAACTTTTCGGTGCGAGCATAAAGTTTCCAGTCAATATGTTTTGTACTTTCGCCTTTGTTGTACAGACGATGCTCAGCAAACTCAACCGAAAACCCATGAAACGGACTTTTGTGTAAGCCAGTTATAAATCCCTCAACAACTTGTGAGGCAATTAACTCTACATTATCATACTCAGGAAAATGTTCTATGTCACGCAAGTTCTCCACTAATAGTTTTTTTGCAAAGATATGAAAATTTAGGAATTTTAAATGCAAAACTTTTACCTAAACCGTTGTATTCGCTAATCAGCTTTCGTAAAAAATTCCACTTGCAGATTTTTATTTTTATCTTTGCAGCATAAAATTCTAAAAATGAGTAAAAAAGTATATATCGAAACTTACGGCTGTCAGATGAATGTTGCTGACTCTGAAACGGTTGCTGCAATAATGCAATTAAATAGTTTTACTCCTATTGCTGAGATTACTAAGGCAGATGTTATAATGTTAAATACTTGTTCGGTTCGCGATAATGCTGAAAAAAAAATTTGGCACCGTCTAGATTTCCTTAAAGGGCTTAAAAGGCGAAACAAACACTTAAAAGTAGGGATTATTGGTTGTATGGCTCAGCGTGTTGCAGATAAACTGCTCGAACACGAAGCCGTCGATTTTGTGGCAGGACCTGATGCATATAGAGCAATCCCCGAATTAGTAAACGAAACTGACATAAGTGCTTCATATATAAATACTAATTTTGATATTGAGGAAACATACTCAGGAATTGTTCAGTACAAATATGGCGAAAACGTAATTTCGGGATTTGTGCCAATAACACGTGGGTGTAATAATTTTTGCTCATATTGTATTGTGCCTTATACACGTGGCAGAGAGCGAAGTAGCTCATATAGTGATATAATTAATGAGGTTGCTGATTTAAGAGATAAAGGCTATAAAGAAATTACTCTATTAGGTCAAAATGTAAATTCGTACTATTTCGAAGACAGCAATAATAAAGTTGATTTTCCTACACTAATAAAAATGGTTGCAGAAACAGCTCCCGATATTAGAATCCGATTTACAACATCTCACCCAAAAGATATTTCAGATGCACTAATTGAAGTAATTGCACAATATGATAATATTTGCAATCATATTCATTTGCCAGTACAATCGGGTAGTAACAAGGTGTTAAAACTAATGAATCGTAAATATACTCGTGAATGGTATCTTGAGAGAATTCAAAAAATAAAATCAACAATTCCAGATTGCGGACTATCATCTGATATTTTTTGTGGTTTTTCGGGAGAAACAGAAACGGAGTTTTTAGAAACATTAGATTTAATGAATATTGTTGAATATGACTCAGCATTTTTATTCAAATATTCGGTACGTCCTGATACTGCAGCAGCAAAAAACCTTGTTGATGATGTAAGCGAGCACGAAAAAATTGCACGTTTAAACAGGCTGATTGAATTACAAAATCAAATTTCACTTAAAAAGAATAAAGCTGATATTGGAAAAACACTTGAGGTTTTGGTCGAAGGATTTTCAAAAAGATCAAGAGATTATTTGTTTGGAAGAACTCAACAAAATAAAGTTGTTGTATTTCTTGATAGGAATTTTAAAGTAGGCAGTTTTATAAATGTGAAAATTACCGATGCAAGTTCTGCAACACTCAAAGGAATAGCACAAAATTAAAATATCATGGATAAAATCGAGGAGTTTCGCAATTACCGTTTGGAAATGAACAAAAAATTGCTTGAGAAAGACAACAAAATCATAAAAAGGATTTATAGTTTAGATACAATTACTTATCAGGATTCGGCTCTTAATTCTAAAACAAAAGAAATGCTTGGTTTGGTTGCATCAATGGTACTTAGATGTGATGATTGTATTAAATATCATCTCGAAACTTGCCATAAACTTGGAGTTACAACAGACGAAATAATGGACATTTTTGGTGTTGCTAATGTTGTTGGCGGTACAATTGTAATTCCACACACTCGCAGAGCTGTTGAGTATTGGGAATTACTTGGAGAATAAAAATGTGCTAAATTAATACAAGAAAAACAATGCGACTCCAATTACCGTAATAATTGAGCCAACAATCTCCATTGGTTTAATTTTTTCTTTAAAAATAAGCATTGCAGGAAGTATGATAATGATTGGTGCCAGCGATGAAAGTGTTGCTGCTATTCCTGTTTCGGTATATTTTACTGCGATCAGACTAAATGAAACGCCAAGAAATGGACCAGCAAAAGACCCCACTGTAATCCATTTTATTGCAGATACGTTTTTAAATCCTTTTATCGTTTTTTTCCAAAGCTTTGAAAAAGTAAGAATTAATGCAAACCCAACTATTCCAGCAATTATTCTTATCTGCGTAGCAGCAAAAGCATCATAATCTCCCATACCTTTTTTACTAAGCACAAGTCCGCCCGCTTGTCCACATGCTCCACCAAAAGCTAATAGAATTCCCCAAAAAGCTATACTTGGTTTTCGCCTAAAGAACTTTATATCAGTTTTTTTATTGTCTTTTGTCTCAGGTTTTTTCCATAAAACTACAGCAATTCCAGTAATTGTTATCAACATGGCAATAAATTGTTTTATGCTTAAAGTTTCATCCAAAATAAGCCAGCCCAAGAAAGCGGTAATTGGAGGTGCAAGCGACATTATAAGCATAGAAATTCTTGCTCCAACAACAATATACGCCCTAAAAAGCAGAAGATCTCCAATTACAAATCCAACAATTCCAGACAAAGACAGCCATAACCACGCATCTAAATTCGCATCTACTGCAAAAAACAATCCTCTTGTAAAGTAAGTGTAAATTGAAATAAAGATGAGAGCAAAAATGAGCCTAATAAAATTAAGTGGTATTGAGCCAATCTTTTTTCCAGCAGATTCAAATGAAATAGCACTCACTGTCCACATAAAAGAGGTTATTACAGCAAATATTTCACCCAAATAATTTTCCATAAATAATTTTTAATACAAAAGTAATTTAAAGATTTTAATTAAATCTAAGAGAACACATTTTCATACTAAAGATAAATACTTATGTGTTGCAACCATTTAATACAAAGCCTTGTGTCAAGTTTCTGTCTTGCACAATTTTTAATTTATTTTGGCGTTTTATAAGAAAAACATATAATTATTTGATGCTTTTATGGAATATAAGAGCCTTTTGTATCAATAATTAGAAAAACTTTTGATAAAGTTTGGCAAGAACTGAGAAAATTACTAATTTTACAAACTTAAAATTTAGAACGATGCAAATTAAAAAATCACCAAAAGTAGATCTCGAAAGAAGAAAAATGATTTTTCTTCAAATCGGGTTAGTTTTAGCACTAGGAATTTGTCTTGTTGCATTTGAATGGACAACCGAAGAAGTTAGTCAAAGTAATTTAGGCGACTTAGATATGCAAGAGGTTTTTGAAGAAGAAATTGAAAATACTTTTGAAGAAGAAAAATTGGACGAGCCAGAACCAGAAATGGAGGAGCCTGAACAAGTAATTGAAGAGCTAGTCGTTGTCGAAGATGATAAAGTTGTTGAAACCATTAAGATAGACTCAGAAGCAGATGAGAGTACAAGAACAAGCACTAGTATTATTACAACTGAAGATGTCGTAGTAGAAGAGGAAATCGAACCAATTGCGTTTGCTGTTGTTGAAGATAAACCTATATTCCCAGGAGGAGATGCTGCTTTAATGAAGTTTTTAGCAGATAATACAAAATATCCCGAAATTGCAAAGGAAAATGGTATCCAAGGTCGAGTATTTATTCAGTTTGTTATTGACAAAACTGGACGAGTAACTAAAGTTCAAGTGGCAAAAGGTGTTGACCCATATCTTGACGCTGAAGCAAAAAGAGTAGTAGCATTGTTACCTAATTGGTCTCCTGGAAAACAAAGAGGGAAAGCTGTTCCAGTAACTTTTATTGTACCTATAAACTTTAAATTGTATTAGTAAAATAATAATATAGATAAAAAAGACCCTGCCTTCTTGAGCAGGGTTTTTTAATTTTGCTTATTAAAAAATGAACGAAAAAAATGATATAATAGAAAAAGCTGTATTGGTTGGCGTTGTTAACCAAGAGCAGACTAAAGAACATGTTCACGAATATCTTGACGAATTGGAATTTCTCGCCGAAACTGCTGGTGTTGAGCCTATAAAAAGATTTATTCAAAATGTTGATAGTCCTAACCCTAAGTTTTATGTTGGGAAAGGGAAACTCGAAGAAATTCTAAATTTTATAACTGATAATGAAATATCTTTAGTTATTTTTGATGACGAGCTTAGCCCTACTCAGCTTCGAAATATTGAAAATCTACTTAAAGTCAAAATCCTTGATAGAACAAACCTAATATTAGATATTTTTGCTCAAAGAGCTAGAACAGCACATGCAAAAAAACAAGTGGAACTTGCACAGTATGAGTATCTGTTGCCACGTTTAAAAAGAATGTGGACCCATTTAGAGAGACAGAGGGGTGGAATTGGCATGAGAGGACCAGGTGAGGCTCAAATCGAAACAGACAGGCGTATAATATTAGATAAGGTTTCCAAACTAAAAAAAGACCTCTTAAAAATAGACAATCAAATGTTTCAACAGAGGAAAAATCGAGGTCAGATGGTAAGGGTAGCTTTAGTTGGCTATACAAATGTCGGAAAATCTACGATAATGAATATGCTAAGTAAATCGGATGTTTATGCCGAGGATAAGCTGTTTGCCACACTCGACACAACTGTGCGTAAAGTTGTTATTAATAATTTACCTTTTTTATTAAGTGATACTGTAGGGTTTATTCGAAAATTACCACTTAAATTAGTCGAAAGCTTTAAATCCACACTTGATGAAACTCGCGAGTCTGATTTGATTATACATGTAGTTGATATTTCGCATCCTTCGTTTGAAGAGCAAATGGATATTGTTGACCAAACTCTTAAAGAACTTAAGGTTAATGATAAACCTCGATTGGTTGTGTTTAATAAGATAGATAAATTTAGCTTTGTTCCTAAAGAAGAGGACGATCTTAGTCCTAAAGTAAAGCAAAATTATTCCTTAGATGATTTTAGAAGTCTATATATTGCCAATAATAATTATCCCTGTGTTTTTATTTCAGCAAAATTTAAGGATAATGTCGAAGAACTTAGAGAAACCTTGTTTAATATTGCAAGAGAAATTCATTTTGAACGCTATCCGTATAATACAATTTAGCATCTGTTATTAGACCTAATGTTTGTTCAAACTCTACAGGACATGAATTAAGGTTTTTACATCAACAAAGCCTACACACACCAAAAAATTAAATTAGTTCTTTCAACTCTTCTATAACTAACTTTTTCCCAGCATCTCTATTTTTACGTGCTGTTGTAGTAAAATAGTTATGGTTAATAATAAATTTGTATTGCATTCTGTTCCACTGTTCAATTGTATTAATTTTTCCCCTTTCGAATAACTCTCTAAAAAGGTTTTGAGAAATTGGAATAAAATCGGGTCGTCCCAAATAGTCTAAATCTGCATCACATATAATTTTTTCTAAGTGATCTTTAGGCTTAGGAGGCATTTTTGTTGCCATTATTAAACGCTTAACAGTTTCTATTTGTTCGTCAGTAAATTTAAATTTCCTTAATGTTTGTGCTGCCATTTTAGCTCCAATCTCTTCATTGTTATCATAACTTACCATAAAACCAGCATCGTGAAACAGAGCTGCACATTTAAGCAAAAGCATTTCTTCTTCATCCACTCCTTCTTCTCTGGCAATATCTTCTACATTATATAATACGTTTATTGTATGTTTAATATTATGATAATACAAATTTGCTGGGAGATTACGCTGAAGTTGATCCATCATGTCCTCTTGAATCATTTTATACTTAACAAATTGTAATTTAATAATAAAGTCGTTATTTGGTGTTACTCTATCTGAGTTAACAGATAATGCTTTACGAACTTCGTGAACAAAATACATTTCCATCTCACCCTTATATTTAACTTCTATTCGTCCTCTATATTGACAAACAAAGAAATCTTTAACGTGCTTATATGTTTCTTCTGAAATATTAACTTTGTTAATTGCTCCGTGGCTTTCCATTCGGCTAGCAATATTAACTGTATCCCCCCAAATATCATACTCTAATTTTTGGGATCCTACAACACCGGCAACAACGGGTCCTGTATGTACCCCTATTCGTATTTCTAACTTTAAATCACTTTCACTATTAATTACTTTTATTTTTCTTTGCATTTCGAGAGCAGCAAGCACGACCTCAACTGGATTGGTAATATCTTTGTTTGGCATTCCCCCTGCACACATATAAGCATCCCCAATTGTTTTTATTTTTTCTATGTTATAATTATCAATAATTTTGTCAAAACTTGTAAAAATATTATTTAAGTGTTGTATTAGGTCTTCTGGTTTTGTTTGCTCAGCAATCTCAGTAAAGCCCTGTATGTCAGCAAACATGACAGTAACCATATCGTATTTTTGTGATTTTGCTTTACCTGTTTCACGTATCTCATCAACTGCATTTTGAGGAAGTAATTTATTTACAAGTTGTTCTGTTTGCTCTTTTTGATAGGCTAACTCATTTGTTCTATCCTCAACCAATTTTTCAAGGCTGTATCTCTCTTTTGCATGTCTCAACTCGTTTAACTTTAGAACTAAATAAATAATTGCAGCAAATACTATCAGATAAATAATAAAGGCATAAATGGTTCTGTAAAATGGAGCTTTAACTTCAAAACGTAAGCCAAGCTCGTTACTTACATTTCCATAAACATCTCTTGCCTGTACCTTAAAAACATAAGCTTTTTCAACTAAAGATGTATATTCTTTAAAATTTTCTGTTGTCCATGCTGACCAATCATCGTCAAAACCTTCAAGTTTAACACGATATACAATTGTTCCATAAGTACTATATGCTAATCCCGAAAAATCAAATCGTATTGTTTTATCTTTAAAATCATAACCAATTTCTCTATCTGAGAGATCTTCGTTTGCAGATAAATAGATTACCGAATCTTTGCCTATTGTAACAGAGCGGATATAACATGGGAAAGCTTCTGCGAGTTCGGTAGTTTTACTTTTATCATATTTTATCAAAGCATCCGAAGTCCCAAACCACACCACGCTATCACTTTCGGGATAAATCCCTTCGATTACATATTCTGATAATTGCAAAAATGGTTTTACTAAACGGGTATATTTTTTGTTCGCACCATTAAAAACTAAAACACCTGTTTCTCGCTCATACTTACCATCATAAATACAGCTATACCACAAATTCTTCATATTATCTTCTACAATTGGGTAAAGATGTTTGTCCCCTTTAGCAAAATCAAAATTTAATAATGTGTCTAAACTAAATTCATTAGAAGAGTAATTATAGCGACAAACTCCTTTACTTGTTGAAAACAATGTTCCCTGAAATGAATCAAAAACATCAATCCAATCAAAAGCCTCGGGTAATCCACTTTTTTCATCGTAATGCGAAAATTTTACATCAGTACTAACTCCACTGTAAAAACCGGTTTCAAATAATCCATCCTCATTGGTTCCCATCCAAACATTCCCAAAATAGTCTTCATTTAGGCTTCTTATATTATAATTCAGCCCCTTTAAATATCCTAGTGTATCAATTCTTCGACTATTTATATCGGCAATTAATAAACCATCTGATGCCCCAACTAAGTATTTATTCTGAAAATAACTAAGTTTTAATGAAGAATTGAACGACCCCTTCATAACAAGCCTTGCAGTTAAATCGTTGATAAGATAAATCCCTTCGTTCGTAAATGCATACAACTTATTCTCTATTTCTGCTAATTGCCAACACAGAGCTCGAACACCTTTCACTTTTTCAAAACGGAGTCTAAAATCGAAGACATTTCGGTCTTTATCATATATATTCCCATTATAATAGCGATACACACCACTGGCAGTACCCAAATACAGGTTTCCATTATATCTTTTTATTGAAATTACCGCACCGTTAAAGCCAAATGATGACTCAAAAAAACTAAGAGCAGAGTTTGCCTCTATTAGTGTAATCCCATTAAATGTTGTAATCCAAACATGACTTCGGTTATCGACAAATATATCTGTTATCTGATTATCCATAAGTCCGTTATCTCGACTAATCGAATAAATATATTCTCCCTCAAGATTTACACATACAATCCCTCCATGCTGTGTACCAATAACTAGAAATTTATTATTTAGCAAACGTGCTAAACTATAGACATTAGCGTTAATAAAAGCATCTGCCTCAGTATTAAACTTAGTTAATTCTGTGTCTTTGTAAATTAAAAATCCTTTATCATTTTTAGGCTTAATTATAAAATCATTGTCATTAAGAACAATGATGTCGGCAATATCAATATCTTTAAAAAGCTCATAATCAGGGTGTTTTTCGAATTTGTCTTTTTGCCAAAAATAAATTCCTCTGCCAGGCATATAAATCAGAACTCGTTCATTTTGCTTATAAACATCAATACCTTCAGCATTTGATTGCTCCAATATTAGGGTGTCATTTTTATAAATTAACAATTGATGAGAGCTTGTAAAAAACACTTCATTATCAAGAGCTACAACTTTTTGTATCTGTCCAGGCTTAAGTTCGTCATAATAATCTATTTTTTGAGTCGTTGACGCTCCATTTTTATGGTCTAATTTACCTAATTGATTATAACCACCATAAAAAACCTCATTCTTGTTATTAATATCCATTACGGGACGTCCCACAACTTTAATAAGTCGCCATGAACTGTTGTCAAATTCCATAATTCCATTAGAATTCCCAAAATACATTATATGGCTTTGATCTTGTAGAACGCTAAAATTCTGACTTTCTTGTCCATAATTTTTAGGCGAATAGTTTTTTATTGCAGGGATTCCATGTTCAACACTTTGTGAATAGACAATCGTAGCTATCAATAAATTTAAAAAGAGAATCAGAAAATATTTCATATTCCGAAAATGTATTTTAAACAAACTTAAGTTTAATTTGTAATTTATCCAAACCTATTTAATAAAAATTACTATTTTTGATAAAAAGATTATTACAATGTCTAAAGGTAAAGAAAACAAACCTCATATTGGAATTTACGGAAAACGTAATGTTGGTAAAAGCTCGCTAATAAATTTTATGGCAGCACAAGAAGTTTCAATTGTCGCTGATTATAAAGGAACTACGACAGATCCTGTAAAAAGATCATTCGAGATAACTGGATTTGGACCTGCGATTTTAATTGATACCGCTGGTATTGATGATGATGGTGACATTGGAAAATTACGAATTGATAAAACTATTGCTACGATTGATAAAGTGGACCTTGGAATAATTCTTGTAAATAATTATCAACTTGACGAATATGAAGAAAAGATTATAGCCAAATTAAAATCATTTGAAACTCCTTTTTTTATAATTAACGGAAAATACGATCTTATAAAAGTTGATAATGAAGTCAAAAATGAGCTCAGTATTAAATATGGTGTGCCTGTCTTGAACTTTTCGGCAGTAAACGATAAAACTCCTGATAAAATTCTTGAAACAATAAAAAAACTTATTCCAGATAGTAGTTGGAAAATAAATTCCATGATTGGTGATATTGTTTCGCCTGGCGATATAGTTTTATTAATTACACCTATTGATATAGCGGCTCCACAAGGACGCTTAATTCTACCGCAAGTACAAGCGATTAGAGATATTTTAGACAACGATTGTGTGGCAGTTGTTCTAAAAGAAAAAGAAGTTGAGGCCTTTTTACAAAAAACAGCGATTAAACCAAAACTTGCTATAACCGACTCACAAATATTTTCACAAGCTGCTGCATCAATACCAAACGACATTCCTCTTACAGGCTTCTCGGTAGTATTGGCAAGATATAAAGGCGATTTTCAAAATTATCTAAAAGGCACACCAAAGTTATCAGAATTAAAAGATTACGATAAGGTGCTAATTTTAGAGTCTTGTAGCCATCACGTTTCGTGCGAAGATATAGGAAGAGTAAAAATACCAAGTTGGTTGGGTAATTATACTGGAAAAAAGCTTAGTTTTACTGTTGTCGCAGGTTTAGATAATATACCAGGACAAATAACAGATTATGCTATTGTTATTCAGTGTGGGGGCTGTGTTCTTACTCGAAAACAAATAATTTCCAGACTTAAGCCTGCTGTTGATGCTGGTGTCCCTGTTACAAATTATGGAATGGCAATTGCCTATATACAAGGGATTTATGAACGAGCAGTTAAGCCATTTATTTAATGTGCAATAAATAAAATAAATATTTTTAAAACTAATGCGTAAAATTGGTTTAATTTCAGATACCCACGGACATGTTGATAAGGAATGGCTCGATTTCTTAGATGATGTAGATGAAATATGGCATGCAGGAGATATTGGGTCTGAACAAGTTCTAGATTTGCTAGAAAGTAAAAAAACCGTTAGAGCGGTTTTTGGAAATATTGATGATACAAATATTCGTAAACGAACTAAGGAAAATCTAAGATTTTTTTGCGAAGATGTTGATGTATGGATAACACATATAGGTGGATATCCAGGTAATTATGACAAAAGAATAAAAAATGAAATGCTTATAAATCCACCACGATTATTTATCTCTGGTCATTCGCATATTTTAAAAATTATAAACGATAAAAAACTTGGCTTACTTCATATTAATCCTGGTGCAGCGGGGAACAAAGGCTGGCATAAATATGTTACTATTGTAAAGTTTGTAATAGATAATGGTAAAATATCAGACTTGCAGGTGTTTGAGAAAAGCCGAAAAACATAAATATCATGGAAAATATATATTCTCAAAAAATATTAGATGTTAAGAGCCTAATTGAAAAATATGACGAGCCAAATTTTGCATGTAATAAGTTTTTTTACGAGCAACATAAAATTTACCCGGTTCTTGCAGTTATCTTAACTAATGATGACCAGGGTAGTGTTTCTTACACAAAAGGAATTAA
>CAYNKH010000056.1:0-16801 GCA_964397745.1 uncultured Bacteroidales bacterium
CCAAGACACTCCTCTCCTACATTCCTAAACCATTAGCCATTTCGAATCCTGACGATGGAAAAATGAGAAATCTATTATTTTAGATTCGCAATTTTAAAACAAAAATTCGCTAAATATATTTTACGAATAAATAGAAACCTAATAATTAAGTTAGAATCATGTATCCTGATGTTAAAGCATTGGTTTACTACAATAAACCAAAACAGAAAAGCTTTTACCTCATTCACTATCTCATATCTATAACCTCGGCATCGGGAAAAAGAGCCTTACTATATTTTATTTCTGCATCAGGAATGGAGGGGTTCTCTATAAACTTATGAATCTCAATCAAATAACTAACCCCGTCTTTTCCGATATATCTTACTGAGTATATTTGTTTTTTTGTTTTATCAATTTTAACTGTAATTTTCGAGTATTTCTTGTCTTCAATAGTTTTTGGTATCAAATCTATCTCAACTAAAGCTCTGTTTTTTTCAAATTTATCTGCAATATACCGCACTTTAAAATTTGTTTTATAATCTTTAAGCAAACTCTGCGGATCCATCATTGCATCCTTATTATCAGCGTTATCCGTAATATTTACCTCTTCGGCATCTTTTAAATAAGTCCAATTTGTAGTTGCATTCGAGAAAACTATTTGCCCCATAATATCTAGTTTATACAGTCCTGGTTTGTATGCAGCACTGCCCTTATACTCATCTCTTTTCGAATGTTGCAAATTTTCAATATACATATTAAATTCAATCTTCAGACTTGCATACCTTTCGGTTTTTGCAGATACCTCATCTAACAAAGTCGTTGCCGCTGCGTCGTTCTGTGAAAAACCAACCAGTGCTAAAAACATTAGGCTAAATAATGCAATAATTTTTTTCATTTTATTTTCTATTTTATTTATTTTCATTTAAGCTATTCAAATATTGTTCCAAAGAATATTCATCTGGATATAACACTTGTCTAGCTTTACTTCCTTCGTATTGTCCAACTATTCCAGCAGCTTCGAGTTGGTCAATAATTCTACCTGCTCGATTATATCCGATACTCATCTTTCGTTGAACTAGGGATGTAGAGCCTTGCTGGTGTCTAACAATAAGGCGAGCCGCTTCTTCGAACAATTCATCTTTTTCGTTAGCATTTAAACTACCACCAGCACCAGCTTTTTCTGCTACTTCGGGTTCTGGTAATTCATAAGGTTCTGAGTATCCTTGTTGAGCTGAAATATGATCAACTAATAATTCTACCTCTGGAGTATCAATAAATGCACATTGTACGCGGCTAATCTTACCTGTTTCGGATATTAGCATATCTCCCCGACCAATCAACTGATTTGCTCCACCAGTATCAAGAATTGTTTTTGAATCATGTCCGTTTGTAACTTTAAAAGCTATACGAGTAGGAAAGTTAGCCTTTATTACCCCAGTAATCACATCAGTCGAAGGACGCTGAGTAGCAACAATTAAATGAATCCCAATAGCACGTGCTTTTGCTGCTAGGCGACTTATAGGCACTTCTACCTGCTTACCTTCTTGAACAATAATATCAGCAAACTCATCAATCACAACAACAATATATGGCATATATTTATGTCCATTATTTGGATTTAATCTGCGTGAAACAAATTTCTTGTTATACTCTACAATGTTCCGAACTCGTGCTTTTGTTAAAAGCGAATAACGATTATCCATTTCGACACATAACGAGTTCATCACTGGAACTACTTTTGTAACATCTGTAATAATACACGACTCCTCATCGGGAAGTTTTGCGAGATAATGCTTTTCTATTTGATTATATATTGACAACTCGACCATTTTGGGGTCAACCAAAACAAACTTTAGATGAGCGGGGTGTTTTTTATAAAGCAAAGATGCAATAATTGCGTTTATTCCAACTGATTTTCCTTGGCCTGTTGCTCCTGCAACCAATAGATGTGGAGTTTTTGCCAAATTAAAAACATAAGTTTCGTTAGATATTGTTTTTCCCAAGGCTACTGGCAATTCATAGGACGACTCTTGAAATTTAGCAGATTTTAAAACAGAACGCATCGAAACAGTTTCGGGTTTTGAGTTAGGAACTTCGATACCAATAGTCCCTTTTCCAGGGATAGGAGCAATAATACGTATTCCTAAAGCTGCAAGACTTAGAGCGATATCATCCTCTAGATTTTTAATTTTTGAAATCCTTACACCTGGTGCTGGTACAATTTCATATAAAGTTACAGTAGGTCCTATTGTTGCAGTAATTCTTGATATCTCTATTTTATAATCTCTCAAAGTCCTAACTATCTTATCTTTATTAGCATTAAGCTCATCACGGGTAACATCAGCCCTTCTACTTGGATAATCTTTTAATATTTCTATACTAGGAAATTTATAAAACTCAAGATCTTTTGTTGGATCAAATTCTTGCATCATATCCGAATCTATTTCTTCCTCGGTTAACTCTTCCTCATCGGGGGTATCGTTTACATCTAAATTCAAGCCATCCTCACTTTCAATCTTAACTTTCACATTATTATCTTCAGTATCAAGTTTTACAGTTTGTTCTACGATATCTGCACTCTGCTCCTGCTCTTCTAATTCATTAAAAACGACAAGTGGGCTTTCTATATCAATATTTTCGTCTTCTACAATTTGTGAATCCCCCTCTATTTCTGATATAATAGGCTGCTCAAAACCATCATCAGAAACCTCCTCCAAACTCTCTTTTTTAACATTTCGCAAGTTATACAATTTTGATTTTATCCAGAATAACGAATTTTTAAAGCTGTACAATATTATCACAAAAAGACTAAGAAGAATAACTGCGAAAGAACCTGGAGAGCCAATTAAACTAGACAACCATTTAAAGATAAAGTATCCATGTGCACCCCCAACCATAAAAAATTTATCCGAAAAAACCGATGCAAGAGCAACACTACTCCAAATTGTCAATATCATACTAATAAATAAGAACTTCCATGTTTTAGTTAGCCTAACATTAAGTAAATTAAAACCAAAAACAGCAAAAATCGCTACAAACGAAAACGATGCAACACCAAACCAATCGTGAATAAATTTATTCGACAAAACTGCACCAATTTTACCTATCCAGTTCTCAACCTGAAATGAATTTTTGCCCAATAATTTTCCAAATTCGACATCAAGGATGCTTTGATCTGATTTCCAAGTAAAGAAGTAAGACGTAAAAGACAAACACAGGATTATTGCGAATGCTAATAAAAACACTCCTAAACTTACCCTAAAACGTTCATCACGAAAAAAAGCAATGATTGATTTTAAAGAGATTTTTTTGGTTTTCTTTTTCGTACTAGATTTTTTACTTCGTTTTTTCATACTAAAGTGTAAAAATAGAAAAAATCCTCAAATTTGAGGATTTTCAACAATATATTTTATTCAGAATTTATCCACCTAACATACCACCCAATTCTTCAGCAGTTTTAATTTCATAATCATCAGGTATCACAAACATTCCTTTATTTACTTTTCCCTTTTTGATTTCTTTAACAGTCATAATCATTATCATACCTTCCTGCACGATAGAGTACTCCATCAAAACGCCTTCAATACCTTTAAAACCAGTATTATCATTCATTCCTTGTGGTACATTAATCGCATCTGTATAATAAACTTCAACAATATTTTCACCCATTTCTACTTCTGCTTTTTTACAAGTATAACCAGCAATTTCTTTTGTTTCATCAAGAAATTTAATAACTGGGTCTTCGATTTCGGCTTCTTCTTTATTTTTATCAATCTCTTCTTTCGACTGATTAACAGCTATTTTCATTCCCATAGCATCAATCAAAACAATTGCAGAACCACTGTCCATATCAGAAATTTGAACCATCGAATAAAATGCCGATATTTGTTCGTTACGAACTTTATCACCTAAAATACTTACAACTATTCCAGTGGGTAACTGTGCCTGAGTTGCGGCATCTATCTCATCACCTTCATAAGCAATATCATAAGTAATTACACCTTTAAAAGGTTTTGCTTTTTTCTAAAAATAGTTTAAAACTGTTATTACCACAGCCATCAAGACTAATAATACTTTAATACTAATTTTCATAATTCTATCTTTTTTTGTTTATACGGTTTAATTATATACAATATACATACCACAAAAATAAGTAAATATTTTTATTTGAACCATTAAAACAATAAATTAACAAAACAATAACAATAATTTTTACTGCTAAATAACATTTATTAAAAAAATTATGAAAATTAATTTAGATTTGCAAAAAAAGAATAATATGTTAGAAAAAAAATTAGCAGTTGTTGCATTCGGAGGTAATGCAATATTGAGAGCTGGACAGGAAGGAACTATTGAGGAGCAAAAAGAAAATGTATATAGAGCTGTTAAAACTCTTTTCGAGTTAATAAAAAGCAGCTCCAATCTTGTTATTATACACGGTAATGGTCCTCAAGTTGGTAATATTTTACTACAGAATAATGCAGGTGCCAAAATGTTTGGCATCCCCGAAATGCCTTTAGATGTTTGCGGTGCATACTCCCAAGGCTTTATTGGATATTTAATTGAGCAGCAACTCAGAAATATTTTACCAACTAAAGATTTAGAAAAAGGCGTTGTAAATCTAATAACTCAAGTTTTGGTTGATAAAAATGACCCTGCTTTTAAAAAACCAACAAAACCCATAGGTCCTTATTATACAAAAGAAGAAGCCGAAAAGCTTTCTGAGGGCACTAACTCGCTGTTTAAAGAAGACCCCGATGGAATTGGTTGGCGTAAAATTGTTCCATCTCCTTTGCCAAAACAAATTGGAAATAGCAAAGTAATCGAAAAATTGGCAAGAGAAGGACATATAGTTATAGCCGCTGGTGGTGGTGGAATACCCGTATATTACGATGAACAAAAAAACTTATTAGGCATAGATGCAGTAATTGACAAAGACCACACATCTGCACTGCTTGCATCTCAAGCAAAAGCCGATGAGTTTTATATTTTTACTGACCTTAAAAGAATTATTATAAAAACTGAAGATTCTGAAGAGAAAGTTTTAGATACTATACCAATTGCTGAGGCTAAAAAGCACTTAGAAAAAGGAATCTTTAGTGCAGGAGGGATGGCTCCAAAAATCAAAGGAGCTGTTAGCTTTATTGAAAATGGCGGTACTGAATGCACCTTTTTGCATTTCCCAGATAGTCCAAAAGATCCAATATATCAAACTAAAATTGTGCGTTAATATATAAATTAAATAATAACTAAAAATAAATAAATCATGGCTTTTAACCTAAGAAACAGAAATTTTCTAAAACTTTTAGATTTTTCCCCTAAAGAAATTCAGTATTTATTAGACTTATCGCTTGACCTCAAAAAAGCAAAATATGCTGGTACAGAGCAGCAAAGATTAAAAGGTAAAAATATAGTTTTACTATTTGCAAAAGATTCTACTCGTACTCGTTGTGCGTTTGAAGTAGCTGCATTAGATCAAGGTGCCCATGTAACTTTCTTAGGACCAAGCGGTTCGCAAATGGGAAAAAAAGAATCTATGAAAGATACTGCCCGAGTGTTAGGACGTATGTATGATGGTATCGAATATCGCGGCTTTGGACAAGAAATTATCGAAGAACTAGGTCTTCACGCAGGAGTACCTGTTTGGAACGGATTAACAACCGAATACCACCCAACACAGATTTTAGCAGACTTTATGACCATGCTTGAGCATTCGGACAAACCGCTAAACCAAGTGGCTTTTGCATATTTAGGCGACGCACAAAATAATATGGGTAATAGTCTAATGGTAGGTGCTGCAAAAATGGGTATGGATTTTAGAGCTGTTGCTCCTAAAAAATTCCACCCAAGTAAAGAGCTTGTAGCACAATGTGAAGAAATAGCTAAAGAAACTGGTGCAAAAATAACTATTACCGAAAATGTAGAAGAAGGCGTTAAAAATTGCGACTTTTTATACACAGACGTATGGGTTTCGATGGGCGATCCAGCAGAAAAATGGGAAGAGGCAATCAAAATCATGGGACCATACCAAGTAAATATGGATATGATTAAGAAAACCAAAAATCCTAATGTTAAATTTATGCACTGTCTGCCTGCGTTTCATAATGACGAAACGGAAATTGGTAAAGATGTAGCAGAAAAATTAGGAGCAAAATATCCTGTTGTTGCTAAAGGCGAAATGGAAGTTACCGAAGAGGTATTTGAATCAGCACACTCAATTGTTTTTGATGAAGCAGAAAACAGACTACACACTATAAAAGCAGTTATGGTGGCAACTTTAGGATCATAATAAAACTCAAAACAATAATATATTAAGACTATCACTTAAGTGATAGTCTTTTTTTTGCCAATTTGTCTAGGAAATTCATTAAAAGTAAGTTCAGAGAGCATCAATTTACACAAAACAAACACCTCAATCACAGTCGTTAATTAAATAAGCTAAGCCACTATTTAGAATGGTTATAAAATAAAATAAAACATTATATTTCCTTTTATCTTAAAAAAAACTACACTATGTTTGTAACAATAAATTACATTTTACTAATTTAAAACAATAAGAAATGGCTTATAAAATTAATGATGATTGTACTGCTTGTGGTACTTGTATTGATGAATGTCCAGTTGAGGCAATATCAGAAGGTGATATCTATGTAATTGATCCTGATTTATGTACAGACTGTGGTGCTTGTGCTGACGTATGTCCTGTTGAAGCAATTCATCCAGAATAGTGAAAACAATTATTAAAAAAACAAAAGACTGTTTATTAAATAATAAACAGTCTTTTTTTATGTTTTATAATGAAAATACTGGTAGCACCATATAATTAATTAGCACATTATCTTCGTAGCATCGAATTGGTAAAAAACATTACTCACAATGCAGAAATTATATTCTTAAAATCTGGGAGATACGACCAATTTGTTACAGCAAACGGCTATAAACTTACAAAAAACACCCTTAATACGTATTCTACTGTATTAGAAAAAGCCGCATCATTTGATTTTTCATGGATTAACAAAAAATCGGTAAACCAAACTGTAAATGAATTTATTGATATTATAAATATCGAAAAACCCGATTACATTATTGGAGATACATATTTAGGTTTAAAGATTGCTGCAGAATACTGCAACATAAAATTAATAAGCATATTAAACGCTTATCTTACTCACCACTATAACGAACTCAGACCTACTCCACACAATCACAAAGCAAATGTATTTAAACCTAAATTATCTGAAAAATCGTGGAATACAATTGTAAGGACAGTTGAAAGACTAACATTACGTAAAGTACACACCCCATTTCGCAAAATTAGACGAAAACTAAAACTAAAACAATATAGGGACTTATTTGATGAGTTTACTGGAGACCAAAATATACTTTGCGATGACCCAATAATCTTCCCATCAAGAAAATTACCAGAGCATTACCAATATAGTGGGCCATTACTATACTCCAATAATGTAACAAACAAACAATTAGTAAATTTTTTAAGCAAAGACAAGACTAAAAAGACAATCTTAATTTCAATGGGCAGCACTGGTAAAATCACAAATGTTGGAGATCTTAAAAATTCTTTTTGGTTTAATTACAATATTGTAATTACAGGAGCAAAAGAAGAAAAAGAAACCGAGAATATCTATTACACAGATTTCGTTAATTTTGATAAACTTCAGCATTTAATAGATTTGATGATATGCCATGGTGGAAACGGAACAATGTACCAAGCAGTACACAAAAACATTCCAGCCATAGCAATACCTACAATATTTGAGCAAGAATGGAACATTTACCGCTTCGAAAAACTGTCATTATGTAAAGTTTGGTACGCTGAACAGGATATCAAAGATTTATATAATCTCATAGAAAGCCAAACACACACACATAAGCCAGATAAAATAAAGCTTCAAACAAATCATAACTCAATCATTAATGATGTATTTTCTAAATTGCCATAACAAGTACAAGTCTAAAACTCGTGAGAGATACAAAAAAAAGTTTTCTATAAATCAATAAAGCAGCATAACTTTAAGACATAAACAAAACAGGTGCCTTCGATTTCTTTCCACCACCTGAATATCATCAATAGGTATAAATTCTTTTACTTCAAATACTTATCAAGCCAAGCTTTAAACTCTCGCTGCCACAAAATACTATTTTGAGGTTTTAACACAAAGTGCGACTCCTCAGGAAAAACCAACAATTTGCTTTCCACTCCATTTAACTGAGCAGCATTAAACGCTTGTAAACTTTCGGTGTAAGGAATTCTAAAATCATATCCACCAGTAATTATAAGCATAGGAGTATTCCATTTATGTACAAAGTTATGAGGAGAGTTTTCGTAGGTTTTTTGAGCGATTTTATTTTCTTTTTCCCAGTATGCACCACCAAAGTCGTGATTAACAAAGAACATTTCCTCAGTTGCAGCATATTGCGATTCAAAGTTAAACATGCCACAATGCGAAATAAATGCCTTAAAAGTTTTATCTTCATTATGACCTGCTAACCAAAACACTGAAAAGCCTCCGTAACTTGCCCCAACAGCTCCGATACGATCCTCATCGATATAAGCTTCGTTTTTAAATATATTTACTGCCGACATATAGTCTTTCATATTTTGACCTCCGTAATCGCCCGATATTTGAGCATTCCATTCCGTGCCAAACCCTGGTAAGCCACGGCGATTGGGAGCAATTACAACATATCCGTTTGATGCCATAATTTGAAAATTCCATCTATAACTAAAAAATTGCGAAACCGCCGACTGTGGACCTCCCTGACAATACAAAATTGCAGGATATTCTTTTGTTGCATCGAACTTTGGAGGCAAAATTAACCAAACAAGCATTTGTTTCCCATCAGTTGTAGTAATCCATTTCTCCACAACCCTTCCCATTTCAATATTATCATAAATATGCTTATTAGTAAAAGTTATCTGACGTTCTTCGCCCTCTTTATTAAGTTCAAAAATTTCAGTTGCCATCGACATACTCATTTTTTGAATAATAAAGTTCTCATTATTGTAAAACATCGCAAAGATATTATGCGTTCCTTCAGTTATCTGCACAACCTCCTTAGATTTTGTATTAATACTAAAAATTTGTTGAGTTGCATTTATATCAGAAATAAAATAAATATTATCTGATGCTCCATTTTCCACTGGCCAAACAATATTTGAAGCACCATAATCAAAATCTTTTGTAAGGTCTGTTTTTGCTCCTGTTTCAAAATCCATTATAAACAAACGTGTCTTATCAGACTCGTAACCTGGCGTTGCCATACTTGTCCACGAAATCATTTTCGAATCAGGCGAAAACACAGGATATTTATCATATCCTAGCATTCCTTTAGTAATATTATCGGTTTTTTTAGTTTGAATATCATAAATATAAATGTCAGAATCTGTACTAAGAGAATATTCTTTCCCGTTCATCTTTTTACATGTATATGCAATTTTATTTCCGTCTGGGCTCCAACTAATTTCGGCATCATCAAAATAAGCACTCATTGGGGCATCCCAACGTTCTCCCTCCATAATATCTTTTGGAGTTGTTACAGACTTGCCGTCAAAATCTGCTACAAAAATATGCGAATAAGAATAATCATGCCAATGATTCCAATGTCTATACATCAGATCGTCAGCCATAATAACATTTGCTTTTGGAAGATCTTCGTGGATTTCAGTAGGAGTTTTGTCCAATTTTACATCTGAAGTTAAAAGAATTTTATCTCCAGCAGGAGATACTTTAAAAGCATTTATACTTATATCAAGATTTGATATCTTATCTTGTTCGCTACCATCTGCATTCATTGTCCAAACTTGAACAGTATCAGTTTGAGACGACAAATAAGCAATTTTCTTGCCTTCTAAGATCCACCGTGGATTAAAACAAGAGTAGTTCCCAGTTGTAATTTGCTTTGCATCTCCTCCCTGAGTTGGAATCGAGAAAATATGAGTATAACCTCTGTTTGCGTCAATATTATAATACGTGATATTATAGATTAAAGTATTACCATCAGGACTTAACTGTGGATCGCTCACACGACCGAACTTCCATAAAATTTCGGGGGTAAGTATTCCGCTTGTTATTTCCTGCTCAGTTAAGGAGACATCGGGCATTAAAAAACTCTGCTCTTCAAGTTGCTCATCTGTTTTGGATTTACATGAACTAAGAATAACTACTACAATAAAAAAGAGATACCAAATACGTTTCATAATCAGAAATGTTTTATAGTTTAGGACAAATTAAATTCTAACAATCTGCTTACAGCATGGTGCAATTATCTTTGTTTTTCAATAACATCATTTAGTGCCGTAACTGCAAGCTCGTAATTCGGCAATACTTCTAAAGCCTTACGATAATCCAACTCTGCAAGTTTTAGCTTACTCATCATTTCATAAGCTACTCCCCTATTATACCAAGCTTTATGAGCAGTTGAATCTATTTTTATGGCAGCCGTAAAATTTTTGACTGCACTTTCGTAATTACCAATACCATTAATATAAACATATCCTTTATTAAAATATGCTTGATAATAATTTGAATCTGCACTTATCACATAATCATATTCTGCAAGAGCCTCATTAAACATATTAAAATGCTGAAACACCAAACCTGCATTAAAGCGAATTTCGAGATTATTTGGGAACAATCTGATTGCAGAAACAAAATACTCTACACCAAGAGGGTCGTCTTGTCGATAATATATCATGCCTAACAGATTATACGCCTGCCAATTTTCGTTATCATATTCAATTGACTTACGCAAAGCCTTAACCGCATCATCGTAGGCTTGGGTTTCATTCAGGATAAGACCTTTTACAAAATAAGAGTCGGATGATTGCAGATTATTTGTTTCTAAATTTAGAATCTCACGCATAGCTTCCCTATACATCTCGACATAAAAATAAATTTGAGCAAGTTTTAACCTCGCCTCGCCATTCATCGGAAAAAGCTCAAGACATTTTAAAAGTGCATCTTTTGCCTTACCCGATTCTCCTTGAATTAAATAGAGGTCACAAAGTTCATTATAAACATCTGGCATAAGCGAATCAACACGGAGAGCAATTTCGAAGTCGTTAATTGCTTCGACTATATTTTCGTTTTCGACTTGCATATACGCCCTCTGGACAAACAATTGAGCATTTTTAGGATTCTCTCTAATTTTCACATTTAAACTTTCGATAGTTTCAGTAGTGTCTGATAGTACCTGATTTGCTTTCTTGTCTTTTGCCGAATTATTGCAAGCAAAAATAAATCCACTCAATATAAAAAAAAGTGCAAAAGTTTTGTACATTATTGTTTAAGTTTTTCTATAATCTTTGCTTCTATTTCATCACTCAACTCAGGATTATCCTTTAAAATATTTTTAACGGCATCTCTTCCTTGTCCAAGTTTTGTCTCACCATAGCTAAACCAGCTACCACTTTTCTTAATAATTTCAAGTTCAACACCCAAATCAATAATCTCGCCTACTTTTGAAATACCTTGACCATACATAATATCAAATTCTGCTTTACGAAAAGGTGGTGCAACTTTATTTTTAACGACTTTTACTCTTGTTCTATTTCCAGTAATATCTTCGCTATCTTTTATTTGTCCAATACGACGAATATCGACACGCATTGATGCGTAAAACTTAAGGGCGTTCCCACCAGTTGTAGTTTCGGGGTTACCAAACATAACACCAATTTTTTCGCGTAACTGATTAATAAAAATGCAACATGTTTGTGTTCTATTAATATTTGCAGTTAATTTACGTAATGCTTGCGACATTAGACGTGCTTGCAGTCCCATTTTTGAATCTCCCATTTCTCCTTCAATTTCCGCCTTAGGAGTCAATGCCGCAACAGAGTCAATAACAATTATATCAATAGCTCCAGAACGGATTAGATTATCAGTAATTTCTAAAGCTTGCTCACCATTATCGGGTTGCGAAATAATAAGATTTTCTACATCTACTCCAAGTTTTTCGGCATAAAAGCGATCAAATGCGTGTTCGGCATCAATCATAGCTGCAATACCACCAGCTTTTTGAGCCTCAGCTATTGCATGAATTGCTAATGTCGTTTTACCAGAAGATTCTGGACCATAAATTTCGACAACTCTTCCACGAGGATATCCGCCAACACCAAGTGCAATATCAAGTGCAATTGAGCCAGACGAAATTACTGGCACATCAACAACAGGTTGAGAACCCAACATCATTATAGACCCTTTGCCGTAATCTTTTTCTATTTTCCCCATAGCTAGCTTTACAGCTTTCAATTTTTCATTTTTAATATCTTCAGATTTATTTGCCATAATAATTTATTTTTTCTCGGTTAATATCTGGTGTGAATGTTTTTTAGTTTTTACTTTCTCAAAAATTGCTTCTATTTTACCCTCTTTATCAATTACAAAAGTTTTTCGCAAAACACCAACATAGGGCTTACCAAAAATTGTTCTCTCCCCCCAAGCACCATATAGTTTTAATATTTTATTACTCGTATCACTAATTAAATCAAATGGTAAGCGATGTCTTTTAATAAATTTTTGATGGCTTATCTCACTATCAGGGCTAACACCAAGCACTTCATAATTTTTTGATAACCACATTTCATAATTATCTCGCAAATCACACGCCTCAGCAGTGCAGCCTGGAGTATTATCTTTAGGATAAAAGTATAAAATCAAGTTTTTACCAATAAAATCTGACAGCTTTATTTCTTTTCCATCCTGATTAACACCTGTAAAATCGGGAGCCTTATCGCCTATTTTTAAACTACTCATAATTAACTTTTTAATGATTATACAAATATAATTTTCACAATTGAAATAACCACGTAAAAACGAAAAAGTTTATCAACAATTATTTTTTTCCAATTCTTTCTCCCATTTTAATTGTAGTTTCATATCCCTTTGCGGTATTAATCAGTAAATCCTCATCAATTTGGATGATGTTTTCCTGAAACAGCAGTACTATTGTTGAGCCTCCAAATTTAAAATAGCCCTTCTCATCGCCTTTATTAGCAACACTTCCGTTAAAAGTTTGTTCGATACTTCCAACCATGGTGGCACCAACTTCGGCCATAATCACATCTCCAAACAAAGGATTTGAAAGAATTGTATATTCTCGTTTGTTTAAACAAAATATTTCAGCCTTTTTACGCAAAGCAAAGGGATTTACTGAATAATAGTCTCCTTCAATTTCTATATTTGGAGATAAATCCCCACTTACTGGAAAATGAAAACGATGATAATCAACTGGAGCCAAACGGATAATAAGCAAAGCTCCATCCTGATACTTTTGTGCAAGACTAGGATTAGCCAAAAATGAAAATACATCAAAGCGATATCCTTTTATCATAAAATCGGACTTACTAATATCGGCATAAGCTAAAATTTTGCCATCAGCAGGTGATACAACAATATTAAAATTAGTATCAATCGGTCTGGCATCATCCTTTAGTTTTCGTGTAAAAAAAGCATTGAAATCGTCGAATTCCTGTTCTTGAACAATGCTCATATCAATATTATAATCCTTTATAAAAGGCTGTATCTTTTTCGCTGAAGAACTGCGATCCATCATCTTACCATAAATCGATGAAACTACTTTTCTTTTTGCCAAAGTCCACAAAGTCGCTTCTCCAAATGGGTTGTAATATAGCCAAATTAACCATTTTTCTCCAGCGACCTTTTCGGTTTTTATTTGCCCACTATCTCTTTCATAATATTGAATGGGTTCTTGTGGTTTTAGCGGATAAAAGGTCTGACCAATTAGTATTGCAAGCAATAATAAAATTATGCCCCACCTCTTTTTTGATTTTGTTATTTTCATGTTTGATTTGTTTTGCTTCGAAAAGCAAATTTAATACATTTTCTAATCAATCAATAAATTCCAAACAAAGTAAACTTTTTCAAGAATTTTATTTTTAAAATAGTAGAAATTACTTCTCATTTATTAAGGCTATTGCTTTTTCTAACAATTCATCCCGCCCTTCTTTTATCCCTTGAATTGTTGGTTTTATTTCAATATCAGGCACAATTCCCACTCTTTGAGTTTCTGTTCCATCAGGATAGTAAATTCCAATACCGCTAATCATTGTTCTTAATCCACCTGGCAAATAGAATTCAGAGACATCTCCGTCTGCTCCAGCTGTAGTTGAGCCAATTACAGTTGCATTAGGATGAACTCGATAAGCCATAGCGTGAAATTCTGATGAACTTTGTGTAATTTCGTTTATTATAATTACTACTTTACCTTTATAGTGTTTTTTGTTTTTTTTACCAACACTATTAGTGCTTGAATAAGTAAACAATCCTGGTCTTTCAATACTACCCTTTGAAAATTTAACAAAAGGAGTACTTTGAGGCATTAAATAACTGCTAAGCACGTAAATAGGAAAATCTGATGGATAATTTCGAAGGTCTATAATTAATCCTTTAGTGTTTTTTGTTTTTTTCCATAGCTCAGGAAGATATTTTCTTTGTAATGTGCCATTATCAATATAGGCTATTTTTTTATCGATCAGTTTAAAGCATGTGTCTGGCGTTTGGTAATTGCACATGTTTATTTCTGTTGAAGAATAGGTTTTTAATATTATATTCTCAGCCTTATAATTCCTAATATATTCGACATTTATTGAAGAATCGTTTGTCCTTAATAAATTAGGAGCAATATCTCGTAATTTTGTGGAGTAATTTGATGCCGGAGTGTACTTTAATCTTTCGTTTATAATCTCATTTACTGGTTTATTATTTATAGTTAAAATAATATCTCCGATTTCTAAATCAGTTTTCTTTTCAGGATGATTGTCAAAAAAACTTGTAACAATAGCTTTGTCTTCGATAAAGGTTAATTCTACATTTGCATAACGAGTACCAAAATGATTTAATAGCGGAGACCAGCCCCAAATATTTGCATGAATATCGTGAATTCTGCCGACAAGTTCTAAAATTCCAAGAGTATATTCAACATAGTTGTTAGCATAAATCATTTTTGGAATAAATTCTTCTAACACATCTTTCCAGTCCTCTTCAATTAAGTTTTTATATGGGAAGTAATATTGAATAATATTCCAATACCGATAGAGAGCTAAAAGTCTGTACCCTGCATTAGGATAACTCATTGTTGAATATTTATTTTCATTTTTAAAATCTGGGTTTCCAATTCCTGAGTGTAATCCAATATAGTGATGTTTCTTTGTTTTTTTGGATTTCTTAACTTCTAAAAGGATTGAAGTGAGACTATCTGAAAACATTGAATTATTAATCCAATCTAAGTCTGGTTCTATTAAAATATTTGCAGATTTAGTTGTTGTATTATTTGCTTCTTCTAATTCCCCATAGCTTTTAATCCACTCATAAAGCATTCTATCTCTTTGTAGTACGTTTTCAGAATACAATACTTTGGGAAGCATTTTAAAAAGTTCATAATCCCAGTTATATTCACCTTTGGCAATATTTGGATGATAATATTTTAGAAACCCCCAAATAAGACCAAGAGTTTTTAGATTTTCAATTTTATCTTGAGTTAATTCGATATCTGATATTTCAGAACCTATATTTAGTTCGATATTATCTGATATTTTTAAGGGTTTTTCTTCACTTTCTTTTAAAGTTAGAATATTATCTCCATCAATATATATGGCAAAATCATCAAACCAAGCTTCACCATCTCCTGTTAAAATTCCACCAAAAATAATTTTTTCTGCATTTTTAGGATAATTTAATTTGACAGAATATTTTTCCCAGTTTTTAGTACCTGATATATTCTTTTTAGCCATATTATCAAATTCCAATATATCACCATAACCATCAATTCTAAATAATAAACCAGCAAATCCATTTCTAACATTTGCAATTTTCATGTAAGCGTCCAATTCAATTATTTTCCCTTCGTAGTATGCCGGGATAGTATATGCGATACTTCCGAATTTTCCACTTTTAGCAGATGTGATTTTCCCTGATTTATGTCCACTTTTACTGATAGTGTCAATACTTAATGAGTAATCTCCCCACTGAAACCACCCATCAGAAAGTTCATTACTTTCACTTTGTTGTTCAAATCCGAGATTAAATTTATTGCGTTCAGTTTGTGCCCTACAAATCACTACAATAAAAACTAATAATATGAATAGTGTTCTTTTCATTATGTGTGTATTTTATTTCTAAAATGCATGTTATTAAAGCAAATTTATAAATCTATCAATTCATAATTTGTACTCCGACCACCTGACTTTTCTTGTCTAAGAATATTTTTATCGATTAAGTCTTTTATGTCTCTCAAGGCTGTGTCCTGAGAGCATTTGGTGATTTTTACCCATTTTGAAGTTTTTAATTTACAATCACAATTTTAAATTATGCAACAAATATATGTATTATTCTACGCACATTTAATGAGACAATAAGGTTTTTTCGCCGCATGGTAAATTATGTTAACGAAAATAAAACTTTTCGCCTGAGTTCGATATAATTTTTAAAGTATTTAGCATTAATCTAAAATCCATGTTACCAATATTGCCTGCCATAACTGGTATTATTCTGTTTAACTGATGTAAAAGCAACATATAATAATATTAAAATAAAAGTAAATAATCGGCATTATTTCCAATTTAGGTCTTTTTCCACTTTTAAATTTGAGCCTTTTTTAAGTTAGTTTTCTGAAAATATCTTTTGTATCAACATCTATTAAAAAAAAACAAACCATTTCTTATCAAACTACACAAATTGTATAACCTGCAACTTCAAAAAAACAAAGCTAAAAAAAAACAAGCCGAATAAACAAATAAAAAAAAATCCGCAATTTGCGGATTTTAATAACTTTATAAAACTCT
>CAYNKH010000057.1:0-16574 GCA_964397745.1 uncultured Bacteroidales bacterium
TTCCCGTCTCGCACTCAGTTTTTTTTCTTTTTTCGTTGGTGCAACAGAATAATCCACTTCGCTCGCTCGTTTGCAATCCGAGTGTTATAGTAATATGAGAAGTAAAAAATAACTCTGTTCTTACTTCTAATGCGATGCACGTAGCCTGTCAAATTGAAGTCTCTTGTTTTACAAAAGCTGACTCTATTTACAATCCCTAAATAGCAAGTTAAATCAATCTCCTATAAAAATATAAAGTTTTCAAACTCCTTCTAATTTATTTTTTGCATCTTTGAAGTGATTTGCTGAATTCGTACTTTGAATAGGGACGATTGAAGATAAACAAAACAAAATTTAGTTAAAATATTTGTATAAGTGTAAATGAGAAGGAATGTCAACGAATAAAAAGCAACGTCAAGCGTATATTGGTCTTATATTGGTAACTATTATTATAGGTTTATCATTTATTTTTGTAAAAATTGGACTGAGATATGCGGGAGCTATGGATTTGCTGGCACATCGTTTTACCGCAGCAGTAATTTCTTTGGTGGTTTTACGTTTTTTTGGTCTTGTTAAATTACCACGTTTTAGTTTTAAGAAAGCGAAGTCCTTACTTTTACTTTCCTTGTTTTATCCTTTGCTGTTTTTTGCTTTACAAACTTTTGGATTACAGCATAGTTCTGCCTCTGAAGCAGGAATAATTTTTGCTACAACGCCTATTATTACCCTTATTGCAGCCAGTGCCTTTCTTAAAGAAAAAACTAACCTGTTGCAAAAAATTGGAATAGTATTGTCAATTGCAGGTGTTTTGTATATAATTTATTTTACAGATGGTGTTTCTGGAAGTGCCAGCTTGCTGGGAGTAATATTGTTGTTGTTGTCTGTCTTTTCGTTAGTGGTGTATTATGTTTTGGGAAAAGTAGTTAGTGCTAATTTTTCGGCTATGGAAATTACAGTATGGATGACAATTCTTGCGTTTATAGTATTTAACGGCTTTAGTGTTGCTATTCATGTCAATAATAATACTTTGGATCAGTTTTTTAGTCCTTTTATTCACATGGAGTTTCTTTGGTCAGTTTTGTATTTAGGTGTTCTCTCATCTATGCTTACAGCTTTTCTTACTAATTTTGCTTTAACTCAAATTCCAGCTTCACAAATAGCAGTGTTCAATAATCTTAGCCCTATGGTTTCTATTGCGGGAGGTATTTTAATTCTTAACGAAACGCTTTTTGCTTATCATATTATTGGTGGACTATTGGTTGTGGCTGGTGTTGTAATGACAGTGTTTTTAAAATATCAAAATCCTAAAACAATTATAAACAAGAAATAAAAATATCAGATATGAATTTTAAACAAATTTTACTTGTAGCAGTAATTTTAACTAATTTATTTGCTTGTCAATCACAAAAGAAAGAGAAAATTGAAAATCCACGGATTGCTATTGCTGGATTAGCGATTGAATGCAGTACTTTTTCGCCAGCACAAACTAATGTGGAAGCTTTTCATGCTCGACGTGGCGAAGAAATATTCTCGTATTATCCATTTTTGCATGAAGATTCTGTTACTCGACAACGAGCTCAATATTTCCCTGCATTAAGAGGTCACGCAATTCCTGGCGGAATAGTTACTCGTGAGGCTTACGATACACTTATGACAGAAATGTTAGAAATGTTAAAAGAAAATTTGCCTTATGATGGTTTGTTTCTTGATATTCATGGTGCAATGAGCGTTGTAGGACTTGATGATCCCGAAGGAGATATGATTAAGCGTATCCGAGAAATTGTTGGAAATGAAACCGTAATTTCTACATCTATGGATTTGCATGGAAATGTATCGTGGGAACTTGCTCATTTATCTGACCTAATTACTTGTTATCGTTTGGCACCGCACGAAGATGCAATTGAATCCAAAAAACGAGCATTAGTAAACTTGCTTGACCGCTTAGAGTCTGGTAAAGGTAAACCTGAATATAAAGCTTGGATTCCTATTCCAATTCTTTTACCGGGCGAAAAAACAAGTACTCGTATTGAACCGGCAAAAAGTTTGTATGCTCAAGTTGATCCAATTACAAAACAAGAAGGCGTTCTTGATGCTGCTATTTGGGTAGGTTACGCTTGGGCTGATGAACCACGTAATAAAGCGGTTGTAATGGTTACAGGTTATGACATGAATGCAGTAAAGAATTCTGCTGAAATTTTGGCTAAATCATTTTGGAATGTTCGCGACAAGTTTGAATTTGTTGCTCCCGTAGCACCTTTGGATGAATGTTTGGAAATGGCTATCAATAGCAGCAAAAAACCATTTATTATAAGTGACATGGGCGATAATCCAACAGCAGGTGGTGCTGGAGATGTTACTTGGACGCTAAATCAAATACTGGAACATAAGGCTTTGAATATTAAAGATAGTCCATCTTTGATTTATGCTTCAATTCCTGGTCCTGAACTTATTAAAAAAGCTATAGAAGTTGGAGTTGGTAACGAAGTAGAAGCTTTTGTTGGAGCAAATATTGACGATAGATTCGAAGGCCCTATAAAACTTAAAGGTATTGTAGAAGCAATTCTTCATGGCGATAAAAATGCAGAAACAGAAGTGGTAGTTCGTGTTGGCAATATTCAAGTTATTGTTACAAATAAAAGAAAACCATACCATTACGAATCTGATTTTACAAATTTGGGATTAAATCCACGTGAAGCGGATGTTCTTGTTGTGAAAATTGGATATTTAGTGCCTGAGTTGTACGAAATGCGTGGCGATTGGATTATGGCACTTACACCTGGCGGCGTAGATCAAGATTTACATCGATTACCTTACAAAAGAATTGACCGTCCAATGTATCCTTTAGATGAAGATATGGCAGATCCAGATTTAAAAGCTCGTTTTGTCCCGCTTTCTCACGAATAATAAAAATATATGCTGAATTTAATTGGATTAATTAGAGCTTTTATTTAAGTTTGTAGGAGTTTGATAAATGATTTTTTACAATATTTACTTTGCAAGCATAAAATCTTATCAGACAATGCATATTATGATAAATTAAAATTATGGCATTAACAGTTTTAGCTACGGGCGATATACATATTGGAAAAAAATCATCTAATATTAAGGATGATGCTGTGGAAGGTGCTACAAAATATACTTGGGATAGGATAGTTGATTACGTAATTAAGAATAATATTGATGTATTAGCACTCACTGGAGATATTGTGGATCAAGATAATCGCTATTTTGAAGCTATTGGCCCATTACAATCTGGTTTTGAGAAATTAAAAACTCACAATATTTCAGTTTATATGGTTGCTGGAAATCATGATTTTGAAGTGTTGCCGCAATTAGTAGATGCCGAAAAACATAGCAATATTCGTCTATTAGGAGCTAATGGAACATGGGAAATGGATACATTTTCTAAAAATGGAGAAAATATTCAGTTTATTGGCTGGTCTTTTCCAAAAAAATATGTCAGCGAAGATCCACTTTTAAGTTTTAAAATATCTGAAATCGACCCAAATTTAACCACAATTGGGCTTTTACATGGAGATGTTGGCATTGCTAATAGCAATTACGCGCCAATAGATATCAATAATTTTATGTCTCATCCTGTACAAGCGTGGATTCTTGGACATATACATAAACCAGAAATTCTAAATAAATCTGAACCAATTGTGTATTATCCTGGCTCACCACATGCGTTAAGTGCTAAGGAACAGGGAATACATGGTCCGATTTTACTTACAATTAATTCCCAAACAGATATTGATATTAAGCAAATTCCTTTATCGCCAGTAAGATACGAAACGCTTTCAGTTGATATTACTGATAAAACTGATGAAGCAAGTGTTAGAGAGACTGTAACTTCAAAATTATATGAAGATGCTCAATCAAAAAAAATAGAATTAGAAAATGTCTTATTTATAATTTATGATTTAATACTTATAGGTGAACATAGCAAGATTAAAGATTTAGAAACATGGGTAAATCCAATTATTGCTGATTATGAACAAGAAATAGAAGGAGTAGCAACTCAAATTTCTGTGCGAAAGATAGAACTTGATGTTCAGCCAAAAGTGGAAAATATGGAAGAATTGGCTAAAGAATCATCGCCAGCAGGTGTTTTGGCCAAAACAATTATTGCACTTCAGCAAGGAAAAACTACTGAGTTTGCAGATAACTTGCTTCAAGAATGGAAATCAACTCATAATTCTATTAGTCAATCTGGTACTTACCATGCTTTACGAACAACAGAAAGATTTGAAATTGCAGAAAATCAAGACTCAATACAATATCTCTTAAAAGAATGTAATCGAATCCTTACAGAACTAATTGGACAGCAAAATCAATGAAAAAAGCCTCTTATATATTAAAAGATCTTTCAATTCGCAAGATGCCTGGATTCCCAAGGGGATTAAAATCGCTTAATGATTTTGCAAGCAATATTAATATTATTACTGGAGCTAATGCTTCAGGTAAAAGCTCGGTATCACGTGTTGTTCAGCAACTTATATGGCACGACAATACTAAAGGATTAGATGTCGAAGCTTCGGTTATCCTTGACAAAGATTTGTGGAGAATTAATATTGATTCAGATAAAATAATTGTTCAACGAAACGGAAATCAAGATCAGATTAGCGGATTACCAACTGCCGAAAGTAAACATCGTTATCTTTTAGCTTTACATAAATTAGTTGAAGGTAAAGAAAATGATTTAGCAAAGGAAATTGCCAAACAATCTATTGGAGGATTTGATTTAGATGCTATTCAAAAGAGTTTAGAATATTCATCAAAACCTTATTATAAGAGCATTTCAGAGTATAAAGCTTTTGCAGATGCAGATAAAAATTATAAAAATATTCGGGATGAGCAAAAAAAGTTAAAAACTGAAGAGGATAATCTTGTTGACTTATATTTACAGAAAGAAAACTCCGAAAATGCAGCAAAATTAAATGAATTTTATTCCAAAATTGCTGATTATTTGGAACTTAAGTCCGAATATGCCCAACTTTTAGATCAAATGAATGAGTTTTCGGACTCAATGAAAAATTTGTCTGGTAAAGAATATGAGCAAATTCAAGAATTAGAAAGCCAGATTGAAGACTGTCAAAGCAATATTGAGAATGCCCAAAGAGAAATAAATAATAGCCAGAAAGAACTCCAAAAACTAACTATTATTACAGACGGAATTGGCGACGATATAATAAATGAACTTGAGAAAAGACTTGAACAATTAAGCGAATTCGAACGCAATATTCGTAATTATAATACAGAAATTGCAGGACTAAAATCTGTTGAATTAAATTCTTTAAATAGTATTGATAAGACAATTAACCCAGAAAAATGGACAGAATTAAATATTGATGATGTAAGCGGACTTGATAAAATGCTTAAGGATGCTCATCAGGTTTTAGGAGAAAAGGAATATTTGCTTTCTGAAATTAAAATATTAGAGGAGGAAGCAGAGAAATACAAAAATTATGAGCTAAGTTCAGAAACATTTAGCCAAGGAATAAAAACATTGGGTGAATGGATAAAAGAACCAATAAGTAATAATGGATTATCTTTTAAGTTATTTCTTATAATTTCATTAGTAGGTGTTTTAACTGCGATTGCAACGTTTTTTGTTGGATGCCCTGGTTTATTTGGGATTATTTTGATTGTTTCCATTTTTGCATTTGCTTATTTAAAAAAAGATAAAGGTTCAAATTCACTTGGTATCAGAGAAAAAGATTTTATTAATTCTGGTCTTAATGCACCGTCAAACTGGGATGTGGAAAATGTAGCTAAGAGAATTGATGAATTAATCGAAAATATTAGAGATATTAAAGATGCAGATAGAATTAGCCAAAGATTAATCAATGCGAAGAATAATTTGAATAGACTGCAAGTACGTATTGATAATTTGAATAAAAAACGTGAGGAATGGATAGTTAAATTACAAACTGCTCCTGGATTTCCCGAAAATAATTCCAGTGACTTTAGTAGTTTATATTGGTTTTTGATAAATGTAAAAAAGTGGCAAGATGCTCATACTCAAAGAAAATCTTTAGAAGCTAAAAAATCAGAATTAGAAAAACAAAATACAGAAGAATTAAGTAAAATCAATGCCTTATTCCAAAAATCAAATTTAAAAACTGTAACTGATGTATCTCAAGGAAAAGCGGTTTTTAAAGATTTAATAACCCAGGAGAGTACACGAAAGTCTCAAGTTCAGATAATTGAGCAAAAATACGAGCAAATTACAGTGCAAAATAACTTAAAAACGAAATCTGAACAAAAACTTGCAGATATTTATCTCATTTTGGATATAAAAGATAAAAACAAAGAACAAGTATTAGGCTTAGTAAATAATTTAGAAAATTACAGGCAAATTAATGACAAATATCGTTTTAAACAGCTTGATTTTGCTTCTAAAGAAAGACTGTTACAAGAGCACTCCTTATATACTAAATATAAAAATGAAATTGAAAATTTAAGTGTTGATCAAGCAAAAGAAGAAGCAAATAAAAATCAAGAAATTGCTAATCAATTAGAACAAATTCAAAAGGAAATCACAAGTATCGAAACTTTAATTAAACAGAAAAAGAAAGGACACGAATTAGAAGATGTATTGACCAAAAAAGAAGAAGCATTAGACAATCTCAATAAATTATATGAAAACAATTTGTCTTTAGCTGCTGGAGACCTGATAATCAGTCAGTTAAAAAAAGAAACACAAAATCAAAACCGACCAATTGTTTTTAAACGAGCAAATGAAATTCTTAGTCAAATTACAAATGGGAGATATGAACTTTTGTTAGGCGAAGAAGGAGAACCAAATTTTAAAGCTTACGATACAATCCTTAAACTTGGGCAAGATTTATCTGAATTATCAACAGGAACCAGAGTTCAGCTTTTGCTTTCAGTTAGATTAGCTTATGTTGAAACAGCAGAGTCGTCAATTAAATTACCCATATTAGCAGACGAGTTATTAGCCAATAGCGATGATGAGCGGGCAAAAGCTATTATTGAATCATTAATTGAAATTAGTAGGGAAGGGCGGCAAGTATTTTATTTTACTGCTCAAGCTGATGAGGTAGGCAAGTGGCTGACTTATTTGCAAAAGCAATCAGAACTTAAATATCAAATTATTCAATTAGATGGTATTACAAATAAATCGCTTGATTATAGTGATTTTATGCCAGATTTGGATAAGTTTAATTTACTTCAATCAGTTCCTGATCCAAAAGGGAAAACTCATAAGGAATATGGTGATTTAATCCACAAACTTCCGTTTAATGTGCTGATACAGCATAGTAGTGGACTTCATCTTTGGTATTTAATTGACAATCTTGATTTATTATATGCTTGCTTAAAAAGGGGAATCAAAACTTGGGGGCAATTAGAAAGTTATTTCAATAATAATGGACAAATTAAAAATTTTGATAAAGAAAAATATACATCTTTAAAAAATAAAATTGAAATTTTAAAAAGCTTTCAAAGTTATTATAAACAGGGGCGTTCTCGTCCGATAGACAGAAATATTTTAGAATCTTCAGGTGTCATTACAGGTGTTTTTATTGATAGAGTTGCCGAGAAATTAGAGGAATCCAATTATAATCCTAAACAACTGCTTCAGGCCTTAAAAAATGGTGAAGTATCTCGCTTTAGAGCCGACAATGCTGATGAATTAGAAAATTATTTAATGACAGAAGGCTATATTGATGATCAGCAAATATTAGAAATAGAAGATATAGTCAATAAGATGCATGCCTTGATTTCAAATTTAGAAATAGAAATACAGGAAGTTGAAGATTTTATTAATAGAATTTTGAATTAGGGATTTTGGTGGATAGGGTTACAAATTTGCAGAATTTTAGACATGAAATTGCAAAACAAATAAATAATAACTATGAACAAAAACATTGAAACCGATCTTAAAAAGATTGAAGAACTTGGAAAACTTCGGGAAGATGAAAACTTTGAGTTTAGAGCATTCCTTAAAGGACAAAATTCAAATAAAGTGGATAAAATTGTACATAGATTGAATACTGAAATTACAGAACAAATTGATTGTACAGCTTGTGGAAATTGTTGTATCCAGTTTAGACTTTGTGTTAGTGATAAGGATATTGAAAAATTAGCACAAAGATTAAATACAACCTCGCAGCAAATAAAACTTGATTATATTCAAACTGATCAATACGAGCAATATTTTAAAAATATCCCCTGTGGTTTTTTAAAAGACAAAAGATGCACAGTATATGATGATAGACCTAAAGAATGTAGAGCATTCCCATATTTGCATAAAAAGGAGTTTACTTCAAGACTTTTTGGAGTTATTGATAATTATTCGGTTTGTCCAATTGTATTTAATGTTTACGAAAAACTAAAAATTGAACTAAATTTTAAATAAAAAGGGTAAGCCCTTTATTGTTAGATATATTAACCAACAAACAAATATTATCCTAACTTTGTCTTTATAAATTTGATTAAAATGAGCGAGCAAGAATACAATAATTATTGTCGTATAGCAGAAGTTATCGAGTTAGCACAACAAGATTGTACGAAGCAACAAAAACTTGAAGAAATTGCCGAAAAAATCGGTTTAAATTCTGCTGATTTCCAAAAGCTTTTTAACGATTGGGCAGGAGTGGAGCCTGCTAAGTTTTTAGAATATATAAATGTTCAATATGCAAAGCAAATTTTGAGTAATTCGCAATCTAAACTATTTGAGACTTCCTCTAAAACAAAAGCTTTGAATTATGGATTTCACAACCAATTATTAGAAATTGTGGAAATGGCTCCTGAAGAATATCAAAATAATTGTGAGAATCTTAATATCAACTACAGTTTTTCCAAAAGTTTATTTGGCTTATTATTAGTTGCTTCTACTATCAAAGGCATTTGTTATTTAGGCTTTTCGGACGACATACAAATTGTTTTTTTAGACTTGCAAAAACGTTTCCCAAAAGCTAAATTCATTCAACAAACGGATGATATTCAGCAAAATACTTTACAAATTTTCACAAAAGACTGGAGCAAGATCAATAAAATACAACTACATCTAAAAGGAACATCTTTTCAGTTATCAGTTTGGAAAGCACTTTTACAAATTCCAATGGGAAGTTTATTAAGCTATAAAGACATTGCGGAAATCATTCGAAAACCAAAATCAGCACGAGCAGTCGGCACAGCTATTGGAAGTAATCCTATCTCTTTTATAATTCCCTGTCACAGAGTAATTCAATCTACTGGTGCTTATGGTGGCTATATGTGGGGAACCATTAGAAAAACTGCTATTGTTACATGGGAAGCTGCGAAAGTTAATAGTTTTAAATTTACATAATAGAATTAAATCTAAAAATCCAGTTGAAGTTCAATCGGATTTTTTTGTCTCTGTATTGAAAATTAAAATGAAAAACTATTACAAATTATATGTAAGGTTGTATATTGCAATATAAAATTAACTAAAATATTAACTAAAAAATGGAGGATTAGCCTAAATACTGGGCTTAGAAAATTATGAAAAAACAAGGAATTTGCTTTATAATCTGCATGTTAAGTATTATCTACGTTAACGGACAAGACAACAATATGCTGCCAAACCCACAAAAAGACGGCGGAATGTCTTTGATGGAAACACTCGCTCAAAGGCAAAGTTGTCGTGAATATTCAGAACGTGAAATGGAAATGCAGGATTTATCCAATCTTTTATGGGCTGCTTTTGGAATTAACCGCGAAAACGGTAAGCGAACCGCTCCGTCTGCACGTAATTGGCAAGAATTCGATTTGTATGTTGTAATGCAAAATGGTGTATTTATTTGGAATCCTGAAGCGAATCTCTTGACATCGGTATTGGAGGATGATATTAGAGAAATGACTGGAAAACAGGAGTTTGTCGGTACAGCACCGCTACAGATTATGTTGGTAGCTAATATGAAAAAAACAGAAGGAAAAGACGAATCAGCCATTTTAAATACTGTGTATTGTGATGCGGGATTTATTTCTCAAAATATTTATTTGTATTGTGCCTCTTTTGAAATGGCTTGCGTTGCTCGTTTGTACTTTGATGCAGAAGCATTACATAAAAAACTAAAGCTGGAAAAAGAACAAAAAATTATTCTTATTCACACAGTAGGCTATAAACATTAGTTTTTATTTTACTTAAAGAAATCTGTTGTTGTAGGGGTTTTAGGTGTTCCGAATACAAACAAGCACTATAGTTTTATTATTGTTGCCTACGCTATTCCTAACCCCTTAAGGGGAAAGCCAACGCTCTCTGCTCGCTCGGATTTATTTGTAATCCCAGTGTTTTTTTCAACCACTATAAATAAAATCTATTCCAGTCAGATTTATCTGACTGGTAAATACAAACTAAAACAAGTGGCTTTAGCCACATTTGTTATTTCATTTTGACAATTCAAATTTCTGACCGCTCACTTGGATTTATATTTGCTGCGTTGAGCTTCTCAGTGCATCACAATTGAATTATAGAACTCCAAACCGTAAAACAGATTTCTCCCCGCTGGTTGTCGGGTCGAAATCTGTTTTACTTCGGATATAATTCAAATAATTTGCTGCTTTTAATTTGTAATTATCAACCGTTCACTCGAAATCTGTTATCTTTCGAGTGTAATTCAAATAATTTGCTATTTTTTTTATAGTTCCCGCTCGCACACTCGCTTGCAATCCTAGTGTTGCTCTAATCCCAGTGTTTTTTTCAACCACTATAAATAAAATCTATTCCAGTCAGATTTATCTGACTGGTAAATACAAACTAAAACAAGTGGCTTTAGCCACATTTGTTATATTTTTCACTCACTCGGATTTTAATCCGAGTTCTCTTGAAAATCTTAAAATAATTATTCCCTTTATTTCAATGTGTTTCACAATTATATTGGTATTAAAATCTATTTTTGTTTTCTTTGTAAAAAATTGAATATCATGAGGAAAACAATATTGACAATTGTAATTTTAGCATTTGTCTTTTCAATTACGGCTCAAGTAGTTGATAAGTCGGAGTTTAAGAAATATACACCAGGGTTTTATCACAAAGTTATTGTACGAGATATAGTTGGTGATGATAATTTTTCTATCCCCGATTTTTCGGATCGCACATATTTTGCAATGGATTTTGGATTAAATATTTATCCTGTTGAAATATCAAAGTATAAAACCGAATATCACAGTTTGCCAGTTTCGCAAGGTAGGAGTGGCACTTGTTGGGCTTATTCTGCTACTTCGTTTATGGAATCTGAAGTATTCCGAAAAAATGGTGTTAAAGTTAATATCTCAGAAATTTATACTGTTTATTGGGATTATGTTGACCGAGCGAAACATTTTGTTGAGACAAAAGGTGAAACATATATCGGAGAAGGTTCGGAAGCAAACGCAATTAAGCGAATTATGAAAGATTATGGAATGCTGCCGTATGAAGCTTATACAGGATTAAAAAATGGTTTAAATTATAATGACCATGGTGCAATGTTTGATGAAATGGATGAATATTTAAAGACCATTAAACTAAAAGCTAATTGGGACGAAAAAGCTGTAGTAAAAGAAATAAAGTCAATACTTGATAAATATATTGGAACTCCTCCCGAAAACTTTAATTATGACGGCAAAACATATACTCCTCAAACATTTATGAAAGATTATTTAAAACTTAATCCTAATGAGTATTTTAGTTTTATGTCAACCAAAGAATTTACGTATAATGAGAAACATGAATTGATAGAACCTGATAATTGGTGGCATTGCAAGGATTACTACAATCTTAGTTTAGAAGATTATATGATGCTTTTTTACAATGCAATTGAAACTGGTTACACAATAAGTTTGTGTGGCGATGTGTCAGAACCTGGTTATGATAGTTATGCCGAAGTGGCTGTGGTGCCAAGTTTTGATATTCCATCAGAATATATTAACGAAGATTCGCGGCAGATGAGATTAAGTAACGAAACTACAACCGACGATCATTGCATTCATGTTGTTGGATATCAGAAGTTTGCTGATGATTATTGGTATCTTATTAAGGATAGCGGTAGCGGTGCTTTTGATGGGAAAAATATAGGATATAGATTTTATCACGAAGATTATATCAAATTAAAAATGATGAACTACATGATACATGTTGATGTAGCTCGACCTGTTTTGGATAAAATAATAAAATAATGACAGATAATTTTCAGGAAAAATTAAATAAGGATATGATTCCTATATTGGAAGAGTTTTACTCAATTCAGGGAGAGGGATTTAATACTGGGAAAGCGGCATATTTTGTTCGTACAGGCGGATGCGACCTTGCTTGTAGATGGTGCGATTCAAAAGAAACTTGGAAACCCGAAACTCATCATTTTATTCCTATTAGCGATATTATTGATAGAGTAAATAAAACAAACGCTGATACAATAGTGGTTACAGGTGGAGAACCTTTGATTTATAATTTTGACCATTTTTGTAAAATCGCTAAACAAAGTGAATTAACATTAATGTTAGAGACTTGTGGTGCTCATGATTTTAGTGGAGATTGGGACTGGATTTGCCTGTCGCCAAAAAAACAAAAACCTCCACAAAACCTTTATTTTTCAAAACTTAATGAGTTAAAAATTATTATATACGAACAATCCGATTTTGAGTGGGCAGAAGAATGTGCTAAAAAAGTGCACGATAATTGCGTTCTTTTGCTTCAACCTGAGTGGAGCCGATTTAATGATACAGGTAAAATGGTGGTTGAATACGCCAAAAATAATCCTAAATGGAATGTTTCGGTACAAATACATAAGTTTTTAAAAATCCCTTAGTATGTCAAAAATAAAATACATATTCTTTTTCATTATTCTGATAATAAGTCTGTCTTGTCAGTCTCAAAATAAGTCGAATTACACAAAGAATAAATCAGCTATTAAAAGTTTTAATAAAGCTGTAGAATATATGGAGCGTGGACAAAAGAACCTTGCTATTTCGGAAGTTAATCGTGCAATTGAAAAAGACACAAGTTTTCTTGAAGCATATTTGCTAAAAGCCGAGATGTATGATTTTTGGGGCGAATCAGCAATAGCTTTTGAGAATTATGCGAAAGTTTTTGAAATAGATGCCGATTATGATCCAGCTTTAAGCTTTAAACTCGCCATTAATTCATATCATATTGGAAAATATAACGAGGCAAAAGAATATATCGATTATTTTTATAAAAATGCAGATACTCAAAAATACAAAAGGTACGATACGGAAAGGTTAAGACGATATATTTACTTTGCCGACAGTGCATACAATAATCCAGTAGATTTTGAACCAATTAGCGTAGGCGACGGTGTTAATACCGAGTATGATGAGTATTGGCCGTCTTTATCAGCAGACGAGAATATTTTGGTTTTTACACGACAAATTCCTATTAATCCTAATAAACCTTCCCGAAACCCCGAAAGCATGCACGAAGATCTATTTGTTGCTTTTCGGAATCCTGAGACTGGCGAATTTGACAAAGCAATACCAATGCCTGGTGATGTAAATACTCCATTAAATGAAGGTGCTCAATGTATTTCCGCAGATGGTAAAACTGTTGTAATTACAGCTTGCAATCGTCCAGGTGGAGTGGGAAGTTGTGATTTGTATATTATGTTCCTAAAAAATGAAAAATGGACAAAACCTCAAAATATGTTCACAGTTAATTCTACCTCTTGGGATAGTAATCCTTCTTTATCGGCTGATGGCAGAACATTATATTTTTCAAGTGGCCGTGCAGGTGGATATGGGAAAACAGATATCTGGAAAGTTGAGATAGATCGCGATGGCATTGCAAAAAATCCTGCTGTAAATCTTGGTCCGCCAATAAATACCGAGTTTGAGGAAATTTCGCCTTTTATTCATCCCGATGGAAAAACTTTATATTTTGCCTCAAACGGATTACCCGGAATGGGAGATTTCGACCTCTATTATTCAAGACTTGATGATAATGGAAATTGGCAAACTCCTGTAAATGTTGGATATCCAATAAATACTAAAGGTGAAGAAAGAAGCCTAATTGTTAATGCGAAAGGTGATATAGCAATGTTTGCTTCATCGACAACAAAAAGAGACCTTGATATTTATTATTTTAAAATCCCCGAAGAGGCTAAACCTGTTGCTGTAACTTATGTTAAGGGATATGTATATGATATGAAAACTAATAAACGTCTGGTTGCTCAATGCGAAATGTTAGATCTCGAAAATGGCGAAATTATTGCCGAAATGGTTTCCGAAGATGGTACAGGCGAATATATGGTGTGTTTGCCAATTGATAAAGATTATGCTTTTAATGTGTCTAAAGACGGATATTTGTTTTATTCCGAAAACTTTTCACTCACAAATCTCGAAAATCCCGAAGAACCGTATATTATGAATATCCCACTAAAACCAATTGAAGACGGAATAACAGTTGTGCTAAAAAATATATTTTTCGAGTTTAATTCATTCGAGTTGCTGCCAGAATCATATACAGAACTAAAAAAAGTTGTCGATTATATGAATCACAATCCTAAAATGAAAATCGAAATTGGTGGACATACTGATAATGTGGGCACAAAAGAATATAATAAAGATTTATCGCAAAATAGAGCAAGGTCAGTATATAACTATCTGATTAGCAAGAGTATTGAGGCTAATAGACTTTCTTTTAAAGGTTATGATTTTTCTGTTCCAATTGCTGATAATGATACCGAAGAAGGACGTGCTAAAAATAGACGCACAGAATTTAAAGTAATTAGTATTAAATAAAAACATCAAAATAATGAAAAAAATATTTTTAATTTTATTGGTAATTCTGCCATTTATAGCTTTTTCGCAAGTCGAGAAAGTAGATACAGATTTATTAGACAGTGAATTGCAAAAGTCTTTTAATGCTTGGAATGTACCTGGATTTGCCGTAGCGATAGTGCAAGGCGATCAAATTGTTTACGAAAAAGGCTTTGGAGTATTAGATGTAAGTAAAAAAGCAAAAGTTAATCAGCATACAAATTTTGCAATTGCTTCAAATACCAAAGCTTTTACTGCGGCAGCTCTTGCTATTCTTGTTGATCAAGATCAAATTAATTGGGATGATAAAGTTACTGATTATATTCCTTGGTTTCAGCTTTACGATCCTTTTGTTACGCATCAAATGACAATTCGTGATTTACTTTGCCACAGAACAGGCCTTAAAACATTTAGCGGAGACCTTATTTGGTATGCTTCCAATCATTCTCGCGAAGAAATTATCCGTAGAGCAAGATATCTTGAACCAAAATATGGCTTTCGTGAAAAATTTGGTTACTCTAACATTATGTATCTAACTGCTGGACAAATAGTTGAATATGTTACAGATACTACTTGGGACGATTTTTTAAAATACAGAATTTTTGAACCCCTTGGAATGACAAGAACAAATACATCTATCTCAATAAATCAAAACTTAGATAATGTTGCAGAATGCCATGCTTTGGTGGATGATGAAAATATAGTAATACCTTATGTTAATTGGGATAATATTGCTCCAGCAGGCAGCATAAATTCAAATGTGCATGATGTTGCTCAATGGTTGATATTGCAATTAAATAAAGGTGAATATAGAGGTAATAGGATTTTTAGTAAACAAGTTGCTGACGAAATGTGGAAACCAAATACTGTTCAGGATGTATCTCCTTTTTCGCATTCTGTATATCCATCAACACATTTAAAAGCCTATGCTTTAGGTTGGGGGCTTTATGATTATAATTCATATCTGATTGCTACTCATAATGGTGGATATGATGGAATGATTTCGCAAACAGTTTTGATTCCAGAATTAGATTTTGGTTTTGTTATTTTAACAAACAACTTGTCCATGTTTTACACAGTTGCACTAAGCCAAGTTTTAGATTATTTAACAAAAGGAGAGATAGATAGTAAATGGAGCGATAATTTTCTGAGAATCAAGCAATTAATTGATAATTACGATAAAGAAGAGCAACAAGCCTGGGAAAACACTCGAGTATCTGATACAAAACCATCACATAGCTTAATTGATTATGTCGGAATTTACAAATCTGATGTATATGGAGATGTTGAAGTTTTGATGAAATCGGAAAAACTGTATTTAAAAATGTTACATACATCAATTTATCACGGACAATTGAACCATTGGCATTATGATACTTTTACTGTAAAGTTTGAAGAAGCACTTTCGTTACCAAGTGGTACAGTTAGTTTTATTGATGATAAATACGGCGAAATTACAGAAATGAAAATTGATATTCCAAATCCAGATTTTGATTTTACCGAATTAAAACTTTATAAAGAACAGGGAACAAAATAGTAATTAATGGAAAGATCGGACAGGTTAGGACATGAGAAGATTGGAAAACTGCTATGGAGTTTGTCCTTACCGTCAATTCTTGGCATGTTGGCAGTTACAATTTACAATGTTGCCGATACAGTTTTTATTGGTAGAAGTCTTGGTACCCTTGGAATTGCTGGCATATCTGTTTCTTTGCCATTATTAATGTCTATAAGCACTTTTGGGCAAGCAATCGGACTTGGAGGAGCATCCATTATATCACGAGCATTAGGTGCTAAAGACAAATACAAAGCCAATTTAACTTTAAACAATTTAATAACTATAATATTTA
>CAYNKH010000058.1:0-16509 GCA_964397745.1 uncultured Bacteroidales bacterium
ATCAAAGATTTATACACTTCCTTAACTTTATATGCTGAGTTTTCCCACCTTAAATTTTCCACTTCAACTTTACCATGTGTAATAAGCATTTTTGATAAGGCATCATAGTGCAACATGCCGTAAATAGCGTCAGCTAAATCATCCACATCCCAAAAGTCAACTTTTAAGGCATGGCGTAAAATTTCGGCAACTCCCGATTGTTTTGAAATAATAACTGGTACTTCCGACATCATTGCCTCTAATGGCGAAATACCGAATGGCTCGCTAATCGATGGCATAACATAGACATCGCTCATGCTAAACATATCGAATACTTCATTCCCTTGTAAAAATCCCGCAAAATGAAATTTTGTTGCGATGCCAAGTTGTGCAACACGTTTAATCATTTTATTAAGCATATCACCACTTCCAGCCATAACAAATCTCACATTTGGATCTTTGTCAATAACTTTTTTTGCTGCTTCGATAAAATAATCGGGTCCTTTTTGAAAAGTAACTCTGCCTAAAAAAGTTACAGTTTTTTCTTTTACACCTTTATTTAATTTTAATTCAGGAAGCGAAACTGGTTCTACCGAATTATGCACTGTAACAACTTTGTCGGGATGTATTCCATATCGTTCTATAACTGTTTTTCGCGTAAGGTTACTAACAGCAATAACTTTGTCGGCAGCTTCCATTCCTGTTCGCTCAAGATCATACACTTTTTGATTAATGTTTTCGCCGCTCCGGTCAAATTCTGTTGCGTGCATGTGTACTACCAAAGGCTTTCCTGACACGTTTTTTGCAGCTATTCCAGCGGAGTATGTAAGCCAGTCGTGGGCATGTATTACATCAAAGTCGTTTGTTCCAGCTATATAAGCCGCAATTAGGGCATATCGAGCAACTTCCTGATATAGATTTTTGCCATAACTACCCGAGAAAGTAAATTTGCTTGCAAAAACTTGTTCGCTAAATTCGGTATGAGAAAATATTTTCCCTTTAAATATTCTGGCAAACTCTTCGGGATCCATATAAGGAATAAGGTTTGAGCCAACTTCCATATATCTAAAATTCTCCCAAAAATCTTCGCTTACTGTTTTTCGTTCAGTAATTTCTACCTCTCCAGCATCGGCAAGTTTAATAAACGACTGGTCTTCATCGCCATACGCCTTTGGAACTACAAAAATAACTTCGGTATCAAAATGCGAGAGACCTTTTGTCAGTCCATAGCAGGCTGTTCCTAATCCCCCTGTAATATGTGGGGGAAACTCCCATCCAAACATTAATACTTTCATATTTTTGCCTCCCTATTTTTATAGTTCTCAATTATATGATGAATTCTGATAATCTCGGCAACACTCCAAGCTTGCGAAATAGCACCTCGTGGCAAATGTGGCGGATCGCCATCGTAAATCTCTGATATTGAGCCAATACCGTGAACCATCATGTCTTCCTGAAATTCATTATATATTTTTTCAACAAAACTCAATGCACTTTTTTCGTGAATTTTTAGGTAGGCATCACAAAAATGACCAAGTAACCATGGCCAAACAGTTCCTTGATGATATGCACTGTCACGTTCTTCTTGATTACCCTCGCAAACTCCTTTATAATCAGGATGCTCGGGACTCAAAGACCTAAGTCCTTTGGGGGTGAGTAGTTTTTTTCGTACAATCTCTAATATTCGTTCTTTTTTCGTTTCAGATAAAGGTGAATATGGTAATGAACATGCAAATACTTGGTTTGGTCTAACGCTAAAATCTGTATAATCGTAAGTTGCATAATCTGCTAGATATTCATGGTCTTCGCTGCAAAATTTTTCTAAAAAAGAAAGTTTTGTAATTTCGGGAACTATCGACCACTCTTTGACGAATTTTTTGTCTCCAGCCTTTTTTGCAAGCTCTAATGCAAACATAAGAGCATTATACCACAATGCATTTATTTCGACAGCAAAACCATGACGTGGAGTAACTGCTTTTCCTGCCACTACTGCATCCATCCATGTTAATGCTTTTCCTGTTTTGCCCGACCAAATTAATCCATTATCGTGCATTTTGATATTGTAATGGGTACCTTTGCGATAGTTTTCGAGAATGTTTTTTATTTTTTTACCAAACTCTTTCCATATTTCAGATTTATCCTTAACAAATTTTGTATATTCTTGTAAACTCCAAAAAAACCACAAAGGAGCATCAACCGAGTTCATTGCAGTAGCCTCTCCTGTACCAATATTAGGAAAAAGACCATCTTTTAATTCCGAAGTCATTGTGTTAAGAACATCTCGGCAAGTTTTTATGTCGCCATTATTATAAAGTGTTAAACCAGGCAGTGCAATAAATGTGTCGCGTCCCCAACGTCCAAACCACGGAAATCCAGCAATTATTTCAGTCTTACCATCTCTTTTGTAGATAAATTGTTGAGCCGCAGTTTTAAGGCAATCAATATATGTTTCACGCGAACTGCGTTTCTTGAGAGCAGTGGTAAAATTTGTTTTTATTGTTGATGCTTTAATCTCTTTTAAGCCAGTAGAAATAATAATACTTTCATCTTTCTTTATGTCCATTTCAAAATACCCTGGGACATATAAATCTTCCTGATAATCATATCCGCGTTTTTGCTCTTCGATATATTCGACATTATAATACCAATCGGGAACATGTATATATTCAACTTTTTTATTAAACTGCATAAATAGGCTTTTATAACCTTCGTACATTCTAAGTTTTATTCCATTTTCGATAGAATGATATTTTGTATTTACAAATAAGTTGGCTTTACTAAGTTTGTGAACATTACGAAAAGCTAAAAATGGTTTAAGTCTAAGCTTGGTTTCTGAATGAGCATCTAACAATGTATATTTAATCATTATTCTGTCGTCTTCGCTCAAAATTCGTTCTACCTGAAGTACAGCACCACCAACTCTGTAAATTATTCGAGGAATAACATCAACCTCAAAATCTCTGACATATTTATGTCCTTTGGGCTCATAAATTCCAGGATATTTTCTAACGCCAAGATTAAATGAGGCATCGTGTTGGATTATTGTTGGATCTATAGCCGAAAGCATCACATGATTGTCATTGTCAATATCTGCCATAGGGCAGACTAATAATCCGTGATATTTTCGGGTGTTACAACCAATTATTGTTGTACTCGCATAAGTGCCAGCACGGTTTGTTCTTAATAACTCTCGGCTAAGCGAATATTCTAAGTTAATTAGTCTCTTTTTGTCAAATTTAATGATTCCCATTGTCTGAATATTTTTATCAAAAGTAATTTAAGCATTGTGCATTTAATGATATTTCACATTAAATAATTATTATTAATTTTAATTATACCTAAACTTATTTGGTCTTTTTTTTTAATAAAGTAATAAACACTATACTTTCATCAGTAATTACTACAATTATACGAAAAATTATACGAAAAGTTGTGAAATATATTTTTTTTAGTTGCTATTTCCCAAAAAAAATCAAATTAGGTAAAAATTAATTATAAAACGAGGAAGAAAATCAAATTGTGATTTGTTATTTTAGGATAAATACAGTAAAGTTTTGGCTGCAGACTTTTCAATTAAAATGAACTCTTGATTTAAAGAATTACAAAATGTCGAGTTAGATGTGTCAATTATTAAGCAGAGATCCATTAGGAGTTTATAAAATTATTTTTCCGTGTAACTTATTGCAGTTCCAGAAGCTATAGGATACAGACATTGGAAGTCGTATTTTATATTTATTAAAGCATCGGCATTTACCTCAATGGCCTTTTTTATTAGTCCGTTTAACAAGTTTTGTGGTGTGTGAAAAACTCCACCACTTGCCTCAACATAGGCAATCTCAGTATAACTCTGGTTAGGAATAATACTTGTGTATAGTTCTAATTTATTGTTCTCATACAAAGTGAGATTTGCAGTTCTTGTTGTTACACAACTGGTTAGACAAGTGATTAAAGCTGTTGTAATAACGATTGTAATAATTTTTATTGTTCTCATATTATTTTATGTTAATGGTTTTATTATAAACGATTTATGTGTAGTTTTTATTATTATTATATGATTATTAAATTTATGAATTAAGTCAGAAAATCCTAATCTGATAAATTGTTAATTTTTTTCCTTATTTTTGTGGATTAAAATATTATTAGAAATGAAAAGAGTAAAAATTGTTGATGTCCTTAAATCGGAGGACTATGGAAAAGAGATACTTGTAATGGGTTGGGTAAGAACTAAGCGTATTAGCAAGAATGTTTGCTTTATTGCTTTAAATGATGGTTCAACTATTAATAATCTACAAATAGTTGTTGATGTAAATCCTGAGTTTGAAAATATTTTGGGAAATATTAATACAGGCGCTTCAATTTCTGCTTTAGGAAACACAGTAGAGTCAATGGGTAGTGGACAAAATGCTGAGTTACATTGTTTAAAACTCGAAGTTCTTGGGCAGGCACATCCCGATGAATATCCATTGCAACCAAAACGACACAGTCTTGAGTTTTTAAGAGAAATTGCTCACTTGAGATTTAGAACAAATACTTTTTCGGCTGTTTTTCGTATTAGACATGCAATGACTTTTGCAATTCATAAGTTTTTTAATGATAAAGGGTTTTGTAATGTGCATTCGCCAATTATAACCAGTTCAGATGCTGAGGGTGCTGGCGAAATGTTTCATGTAACAACATTAGATATCAATAATCCTCCTCGCACTAAAGATATGAAAGTTGATTATTCTCAAGATTTTTTTGGGAAACAAACACATCTTACCGTATCTGGGCAGCTTGAAGCAGAACTTGCAGCAATGGCACTTTCGGAGGTCTATACATTTGGTCCTACTTTTAGAGCCGAAAACTCTAATACTACCCGTCATCTTGCCGAGTTTTGGATGATAGAACCCGAAATGGCATTTTACGATATACACGATAATATGGATCTTGCAGAGGAAATGCTCCAGTATCTTGTAAAATATGCTCTTGATAATTGCCGCGAAGATCTTGAGTTTTTGACAAAAAGACGCACAGACGAGCAAAATCAAAAACCACAAAACGAACGTGATGCAATGAACTTGATGGAGCGTCTTGAGTTTATTGTGAATAATAAATTCGAAAGGCTTACATATACTCAGGCTTACGAAATTCTTAAGGATTCAAAACATAATCAAAAAGGTAAATTTTCTTACCCTGTAGAAAAATGGGGAATTGATCTTCAAAGTGAACACGAACGGTATCTCGTCGAAAAACATTTTAAAAAACCAGTTATTTTAACAGATTATCCAAAAGAAATTAAGGCTTTTTATATGAAGCAAAATGCTGATGGAGCAACTGTTAGAGCTATGGATGTGCTTTTTCCACAGATAGGTGAGATAATTGGTGGCTCGCAGCGTGAAGAGAATTACGATAAACTTTTATCAAGAATTGAAGAAATGAATATCCCCAAAGAGGAGATGTGGTGGTTTCTTGAAACACGAAAGTTTGGAACCGTGCCACATAGTGGTTACGGACTTGGTTTTGAAAGATTAATGTTGTTTGTTACTGGCATGAGTAATATACGCGATGTAATACCTTTCCCTCGTACTCCTAAGAATGCCGAATTTTAATTGCAAATTTCTTTTTTATTTTGTATTTTTGAAGTAAGAGAAAATAATTATGTTAAAACAGAATTTACAGCAGAAACTTCTGCAAAAATTGTCGCCTCAGCAAATTCAGATGATAAAACTTCTGGAATTGCCGACATTGCAGTTAGAGCAGAGAATAAAAAAAGAGCTCGAAGAAAATCCAGCTCTTGACGAAGGAAGCGAAGATGAAGATGATTATTCTGCTGATGAAAATCAAGATAATGACGATCCCCAAAACGAGGATGATGATGAATTCTCATTTGAGGAATATATCGGAGACGATGACGAAATTCCCTCATATAGATTAAATGCAAATAATACGTCTAAAGATGATGAGCATCGAGACATTCCTTTTTCTTCTGCAAAATCATTTCACGAGCATCTTAGCGACCAATTAATGCTAAAAGACGTAGATGATAAAGAGAAGTTATTGGCAGTGTTTATTATCGGTAATATTGATGAAGACGGATATTTACGGCGTGAGCTCGAGGCTATTGTTGATGATATCGCTTTTTCTCAAAATATCGAAGTAGAAGAGGAAGATTTAAGACGTGTTTTAGACGTTGTTCAGGAACTCGACCCAGCTGGTGTTGGTGCACAAAATCTTCAAGAATGTTTGATGCTTCAGTTGGAGCGCAAAGAAAATGATAGTGATATTGCTAGACTTGCTAAGAAAATTATTGGAGGTTGTTTTGACGAGTTTACAAAAAAACATTACACAAAAATTATGTCTAAGTGTAGTGTTGATGAGGCAGAATTAAAGGCTGCTATAGACTTTATACTAAAGTTAAATCCAAAACCTGGAAGCTCCTTTGGTGAACCTCAAACACGTTCGGCACAATCAATTATACCCGATTTTATTTTAAACATTGTTGAGAATGAAATTGAAATTAGTTTAAATTCTCGTAATGCTCCCGAATTGAGAATAAGTCGTAATTTTTCGCAAATGATGGAAGATTATGCTAAAAACAAAAACAAAAAGAAATCTGATAAAGAAGCATTAGTGTTTATTAAACAAAAGTTAGACTCCGCTAAATGGTTTATTGATGCCATTGTGCAACGTCAAAACACCCTGTTGTTTAGTATGAATGCGATTGCTGATTTTCAAAAAGACTTTTTCTTGTCGGGAGACGAAACAGAGCTTAAGCCAATGATACTTAAAGATATAGCCGAAATTACAGGGCTTGATATCTCAACAATATCCAGAGTCGCAAACAGTAAATATGTTGCAACACCTTATGGTAATTATTTATTAAAATATTTTTTTAGCGAAGGAATGCTAACAGAATCTGGCGAAGAGGTCTCAACGCGTGAAATAAAACAAATTCTTAAAGATTGTATTGACGAAGAGAGCAAATTAAAACCACTTACAGACGATAAACTTGCAGAAATACTAAAGTCGAAAGGATATCAAATTGCTCGTAGAACTGTTGCTAAATATCGTGAGCAGTTAGACATTCCTGTTGCCAGATTAAGAAAGGAATTATAATGATAAAAAATAAAGCATTAACAATTAGTGCTCGTATCACTGGATATCTATTTCATCCGCTATTAATGGCAAGTATGGCGGTGGTCGTTCTGTTTAATTCAGGGCATTATCTAAGTGTTGTAAATTCAGACTTGAGAGATGTAATATATTCGATTTTTTTTATTCTAACTTTTTGCCTGCCAGCCTTATTTATTCCAGTTTTGTACTATTTTAAGATAATCTCAAATCTCGAAACAAGTATAAAAAAAGAAAAGCTAATCCCGATGTTGACGGTGCTTATTATTTATGCTCTCGCATATTACTTTATGCAAAAGGTAAATATGCCTCCAATATTGCTAAAAATTATTGTTTCGTCTATTGTAATTATTGTTGTGTGTGCTGTAATTACTCTGTTTTGGAATATAAGTATTCATCTTTCGGCTTTGGGAGGATTGGTGGGGTTTGTAATTTTTATTGGAGTAAAGAGTAATCTTAATTTGCTTTTTATTGGCTTGTTAATTATTGTGGTTAGTGGTTTAGTAGCATCGTCTCAGTTGTTCTTACAAAAACATAATCCTTTGCAGGTATATTTTGGGTTTTTGATTGGTTTTGTTTGTGCTTATTTATCAATGATGATTTTTTAATTATGGGGTTTTTAAAGTTTTTATTAGTAGTGTTGATTATTTATCTGTTAGGCTATTTGTTTTTCAGAGTGATATTCCCGTGGCTATTAAAACATTGGGTGAAAAAAGCCGCACAAAAAATGAATCCAGACTTTAATCCTAACAACGAAAAACAAAAACCTAGGCAGGGAGAAATAAATATTGACTATATTCCCGAAAATGATAATCGAAATGAAGATGATGGCTTTGATAATGGCGAATATATTGATTATGAGGAAATTAAATGAGATTGTTTAGAGTTATATTGTATAAAGTTTTTGGTCTTAAGGTCTATCTAAAAATAGTTAGTAAGTTATATTTACGCTATATAAATTGTGGTTTTGGTAAGGACAAATATTCCGAATTACATTTTCTTAAATCCATAATTAAATCTGGCTTCGTTTGTATTGATATTGGAGCAAATCTTGGATACTATTCTTATTTCTTAGCAAAACATTCGGGACAATCAGGGAGAGTTTATGCAGTTGAACCTGTGCCTTTATTTGCCGAAATTTGGAAGCAAAACCTGAAACGATACAAATCATTAAATTTGATATTATTACCATTCGCACTCGGGAAAACTGATAAAACTGTTCAGATGGGAATGCCTGCAATTGATGGAGTTGTGCATCACGGTATGACAAAAATAATTGATAATTATGAAACAGGTTTTGAAAGAACTTTTTCGGTAGAAATGAAAAATCCAGACAGATTATTTGAAAATATTGCACATATCGATTTTGTGAAAATAGATGTCGAAGGGTTTGAATCTGAGGTTTTTGAAAATATGAAAGAAACATTAGCAAAACACAAACCTCTAATACAATCTGAATTAAGTGGTCAAGACAATCGCAAAAAGAGTATCGAAACACTTCAAAGTGTTGGATATCAGGCGTTCTTACTTAGAAATTCTGAACTTATTTGTGCTGATGATAAAATTATTGAAAGCTATAGTGGAGACTTCTATTTTATGATTGACAAATAAAATAATCTATATTGCATTAAAAATCATTATATGAGAAATACAGTCTTAATATTTTTTGTTCTGATATTTTGTTTTTCTGGAACAGAACTTTTTGCACATAAAAGGGCAAAGTACAATATTGTTATTGATACAGATGGAGGTATTGATGATTTGCGAGCAATGACTTATTTTATGGCTTCAAGGGAATTTAATATCAATGCCATAACTACTGTTGATGGAGTATTGCCGCCTCAAGAAGCAGCCGATTATATTAGTAAGCTTTGCAAATTATTTCATCACGAAGGCATTAGAGTTGGACAGGGACAAAAGACAGGAGCCTCAAAAAAATATTACGAACATGCTTTACCAGTCTGGGAAAATCTATTTCCTGATGTTCACCAAATTCGGCATTATGACGCTGAAAAATTGCTTACAAACGCCATAGAGTTTGAAAAGAAGCGTACAATTATTATTGCAATGGGTCCATTGACAAATATTGCTGCTGTTCTTCAACAAAACACAGATTTATGTCCTAAAATTGAAACTATTTTATGGTATGCCGATTATGATAAGACTCCTAAAGGATATAATTTTGAGCAAGATAATGAGGCTTATGAAATCCTAAAAAAATTAAGAGTCCCTATTAAATTGGTTTATGCTAATGATAATAAGTATAAAGATGATTTTTTAGAAACTTGTAGTGGAATCGAAAATGTTTATACTGCTGCACTTATCAAAGCTTTTGAAAACTCAGACTTTAAAAATTCAGGGATGTATTATTGGGATGATTTTTTACCAATGTATTTATTGTACCCAAGTATGTTTGATGAGATGATAGTTGAAGATTATGCCAGAAAAATTGTTCCAAAACCAGAGAATTATTTCGATATACTTGTAACAGGGGTTCTTAATTTTGATAAACCCGACCAAGGAGTTAGCTTTAACGAAATACCGACAAGTGGATATATGTTGAGGCTGGATATTGAGAAATTTGCGGATTCACTTTTATTATCACACGGATACGCCGAATTTAAAATTGTTTCTCTTACAAATGAAATTCATTCGCATATTGGGGTTTATTCGATACTTGGTGCAAAAACAGGTTTGAGAATTATGGAATATTTGCATGCAGGTTTAGACGAGATAAACTTAGTTTCTTATGCTGGATATACTCCACCGCTTAGTTGCTTTAACGATGGATTGCAAGTTGGAACTGGCTCTACTATTGGATATGGCACTATTACAGTTGATGAGTCTGAGGATAAAACACCAAGTGTTCTTGTTAAATATAATGGAAGAGAAATCTTATTTAGTCTAAAACAAGAAGTTGTAGATGAGATTATTAAAGACATTAGCAGTTTAGTCAAACAATATGGCTTAGAAAGTGAAATGTATTGGTCTGTACTTCGTGAAATATCTATTGAAAAATACTGGCTTGGAATGAGCCGCTTCGACATTCTCGATATTGAGGAAAAGTAAACTAAGGGCTAAATTTATAGTTATTCTATAATTTGTTGAATATGAGTGGGGCGTGAGTTGTGATTGTAAATTGTTACTGTCTGTTAAAAATCAATAAATTAAATTATACGATTGTGAGATTCCTTGAACAACAATAATGGTTTTCCATCATTTTTTTATTCATTGTAGAATTTAATTTTTAAATAAAAGCCGAACGGAACCCCGCTCGGCTTAACGAACAAAAAACCTTAGCGGATTTAGATTTTAACAAATCCGCTTTTAAAACTCTCCCCTTTTTTATTAATAATTTGTAAAAAATATGTTGTTTTAGCCCAATTATCAATATCTAATTTAATTTTATTGTTATTTGTGTAAGTTTGATAAACAACTTTGCCAGTTATGTCATAAATTTTTATTTCGCCTATTGCTTCATCCGAACTAATTGTTATTTGCTCGTTTGCAGGATTAGGATAAATACGTATAATGCCTGATGCAAAATCTTCGATATTTGAGCATATATCAAAATGTATATAGATGGTATCTGAGAAAGTGCAATTTTCGGATTGTGCCTCCACATATATAAACTGTGGGTTGTTTCCCATATAGCCAATTTCAGGATTTGCATCATTCCAATTAGTCTCCGCACCATCCGACCAAAAAATATTGTCATAAGTAAACTCGTTTTCGATGCTTAGTATTATTGTTTCACTTAAACAAATTACTGTATCCGAAATAAGCATTATATCTTCGTCAGGATAATTAATTACGGCAACAGAATCTGTAGCATTACAGCCATGCTCATTTGTTATTGTAAGATAGTATGTGTTTGGATTAAGAACAGCAATTGAATTTTCGCTCCCTCCGTTCGACCAATTATAAGATGTGTAGCCAGTTGCTTCGGTAATATTAACCCAATTATCTTCACATTTGTAAATAGTGTCAGGAATTGTTAACACAGGGATATTATTAATTGTAAAAAATTGAGCCAAAGTGTCGTAGCAAGTATTTGTTCCAGTTACTGTTATCACAACTTCGATGTTTTCGTGAGTTGGCATAAAGCAATGTGGACCAGCATCTAAGAAAGAATGCGTATCAATAGTGTTTTCGCGAACAATCCAGTTTATACTAGCAACATTTACCATAGATCCGTCATAAGTTACGCAAATTTCCTCGTTGCTGCATATACCTCCTGTTGTATTTATTGTGATAATCGGAGTTTGTTCAATGTTTATATTTATGTGGTTTGATTCTGCATTATTTGATGTTGCACACGCAACGGTATTTGTTACAATACAGTAAATTTCATCGTTATTATTTAAAGAATACGATGAGAATATGTTTGAATTAGTTCCGCTTGGATTACCGTTAACATACCATTGATAAGTAGGATTTGTGCCGCTATTTACTTGTGTAGCAGTGAATGTAACCTCGCTGTAAGATTGACAGTATGTTGCCGTTTCGTCTGTGCTAATTGTAACAGAAGGTGTAGTTGAGTTTTCTAATGCCGGAATATGTATCCATGCAGTATCGTAACATGATTCAGGATTATATGCCTCGGCAATTATATCAATCATATTATTTGTAGGTGTGAAACAGTGTGGTCCTTCGCCTAAAAAAGTTGCTACAGGCACACCTGCGCCACCTTCAAGTATAATCCACTCAACATAATCGAGATTTTCTGTTTCTCCAGAATATATAAAGCATATTTCTTCACCCGAACAATATCCTCCACTTAAAATAGTAATATCAGCTTCTGGTATAGTTGAAATATTTGTCGTCAAATGGTTAGATTCTGCGTTTGGTACAGACGAACACGCATAGTCTGAGCTTACTATAACGTATATTTCTTCGCTGTTAGCAAAATCACAGGCTGCATAAGTATTAGAATCTGTTCCAACTTCAGAGCTTTCTCGATACCATTGATACGACGGGCTTGCTCCACAGTTTGTCGCTAAGGCGGTAAAAGTTATTAGCGTTTCCTCACAAGCAATTCCAGATTCAGAACTTGTTATCACTACCTCTGGGTTTGTTACAGGATAAACTGTATGGATATTGAGATTAGAAATGCTTGTATCTGTACTCGGACAATAATAATTGCTGTGTACAACCGCAAACACGGTATCTGTATCTGTAAAACCATCAAAACTAAAGGTTTCAGTATGAGTTCCCTGCATTACATCATTATAATACCAGTCGATTTGTGGTAATAGTCCAACATTATGAAAGCTTGCACTAAAGTTTATCATTGTGCCTTCACATATTGGATTTACTGCATCAGAACTTATTGATATTGTGGGTGTTAGGCTTGGGAAAACATAAATGTTTATTGTTGTATCAAGCCATGTTTCACAGCCAGTATTTAGATTGGTTGCTAAAAACATAAACTCAGTATTTGCATTTATCATTTCTCCACCAAGAGAAATATCCCCACCAGTTCCTATTTCAGTTATTGGATAAAAACTTGATGTAGTATTGTTCCATACTTTATATTCAATTCCAAATTCAGAGTTTTCTAATGTAAAGTATGCCAATCCGTTATCGCATAAAACACTGTCTCCAGATGTTATATATATGTTTAATTTCGGTGTGTTGTCAATGTAATCTCTTATCATATATTTTGACTCGTTTATTACCATAATATCATCTAATAGTCCACCATAATATTGTGAGCTTGGCATATTTGCCACATTTGTCGGCAAACTTGGACCTGCAAATATCCAATATCCATCAAAAGTGCTATGTGTTACTTGGCTTGCAATATTAATAAATTCAACATTATGATCAATTTCCATAAATATTCCTATGTCGTGAGCAATTAGTACATGATGCCAGTTCCCATCGTTATATGAATTTACGCTGCTTAATTCTTGTGGGGTTCCTCCATTTGACATATAAAAATTCAACTTTCCATCATCAGACATATATAATACCGCATCTTGATTAGTTGGATTGTGTGGCGTATTAGCAAAAGACGCAATCATACCTCCATCGGGCGTTGTTGTTTTAAACCAAAGGCTTAAAGTAAATTCGTCAGGTATTTCATCATAAATTGAAGCATATCCATAATAGTCGCCTGTGGAGAAATCTCTTGCTTGCCAAAAATTCCCATGTCTATCATCAGCAGGCACAAAATCCCAACATGCAAAATTGTAATTGTTTATGATGTCATACGAATCTTCGTCAAATGTAAAGAAGAATTTTATTGAGTCGGATGGTAAGGGGGTGGTATCGTTAATATCAATAGGATTATTATTTACGATAACTTCAATTATTGTATCTGACTCAACTGTGCATGAACCGTTTGTAGTCAATATAGAATAATTACCCGCTGTATTTACAGTAAGCAAATTATTTGTTTCTCCAGGTATAAGTTCTCCGTCTTTAGCCCATTGTAAAGGATAGGCAACACTATTATCCAATTGTAAGTTCACATTACCTCCATGGCAAAATTCAGTTGCTCCCAAACTTATAATTGTTGCAGTATCTGGCGGAAAACTCATAGAGACGGTTAATGTGTCTGAATGTGCAGTGCAGCCATTTTCTTCGACCACTACAAAATAGCTTCCTGGTTGGGTTGGATTATAATTGCTCCATGTTTCATTTGGTAAGGCTATATTATCTTTATACCATTGATACGAAATGTATCCCCACGAAGTACCAAATGAAGGAAAAAAATCACCATCACAAAGCTCAAGTTCTCCCCAATAATTTAACACTAAATTTGGACATTCTTGTGGCAAATCTATTTTCACACCGTACTCTCCTTGTGTAGGGAGTTTTGAGTCAACAACAACATAATATTCCATTCCTGCGTTTACATAAAAAGATTCAGTTGCAAGAGTGTCGATAATATTAGAAAACCATATAGAGGCTGTCCAAGTGTTCTCGTTACAAATAGGATATACCATGCAGTGCATTTTGCCAGGAATTTTTTCTGTAAACGAAATTTTTGCCATTCCCGAGTAAGGAGCAATAAAACTATGTATAATTTCAGGAGCAGTTTGGTCTGATGCAGTCCAATGACTTTCTACATTATTAGTGCCATTTAACTCTGTATTGTCGTAATACCAAACTCCATCTGTTAAACTGACAGAAGCCGAACAATCTAATAAACCAGGTTCTGGAACTTCTGTCCAAGTAAAGTATTCGTTTTGGTCGTCTGTTTCAGGAACAATATTAGACTCATCCGCTACAAAAACTACATGTTTATTACCAGGAGTTAAACTCGCAGGCATACTAAGCGTTGTCTGAATATTAGTTGAGGCTCCTGGCGTTAGCTCTGGAATAATGTCCTCGCCAAGGTAGGTATCTGTTCCAGAGTTATAAACCATGTCATCTGATATGTAATAAGTTATTGTATTGGCTGCTGCTGTTGTATTACCAATGTTTTTTATGGTTGATGAAAATGCAACATTTGTTTGTAGTGATGTTAAATAATCTGGGTTTACTTGTGCATTAGTGAAAATCAGGTCGGCATCAATTGTTGGGCAAATGACTTCAATATCAAATGTTGGCTCTAAGGCATTGACACTTTCGATTGCTAAATAGTATGTTCCAGCATCTGTATCGTCTATTATTAAATCGTTAGTTGCGTTTATTATCAATGAATCCTGATGTGGATGGGATAGCAAGAAAATTCTTAAATTTCCCTCTGAAATATTAGTGGTTTTTATTCTGATTCTTCCAGGGAGACTTGTTGTAAAGGTGTAAACTAATTCCTTACCAGGGCTTGTTGGGTAAGTGTTTCCATAATAGTTAATGTAATCGTTCCCCGTTGATAAATCCTGACTTATTGGGGTAGCACAACTTAAGTTTACCGCTCCTGAAAAATCTAAATTAGTAAACGATGATGATGGGATAGTGCCTATAACCGCTTGTTGACTATTTGTATAATTACTACCGCCAGGGGTAAGGTCGTTGAGATAGAAGTAGCCATTATGTGAACCACCCCAACCCCAATTAAAATGAAAAAAATCTGTTCCTTGGTAGCCGTCGACAACGAAAGCATGACCTCCAGAACCACTTCCTGAATAGTACATTGGTCGTGAATTATCTATTTCATTAATAAGAATTTTATTCCATGTAGCATCATCGTATGAATTTTTTGATATTAGTATAGAGTTTTTATAGTCGAAATAATTTTTGAAGCTTTGCGGAACTCTAAATGAATATGAGCCTGAGCCTGTTGGCGAATAATTCATGTTAACTGCAACCCCACAATGGTACATTAGCTCTGCAACTTCGGCGTTACCGCTTCCGTTTGTCATGCTGGCATAGTCGTATGTTGCTGCAGCAAAATCGGCACATTGTTCTCCGTAAACCCAGTGAGTATAACATTTGTTGCCAATACCATTGGTAGGGTGCTCCATGTATCTAATGACCTGAGCCATCGCAGTTGCAACGCATCCGGTGTAAACACGTCCACATGGACCAGCTGCATCTGTAGGACAGTCGGCATTATAACCGCAACCTTGACTCCAAGTAGTGGAGAGTAATGGACTAACGTCTTTTGCAGGACGCAATCCTAAATCAATTCCGTTTGCTAATTTATTTCGTAAAGCAATTGCTTCAAGTGTTGCAGAAATGTCATTCTCTCTAATATAATCTATTTGTAAATAATAAGCTTCCATCCACTCTAAAAAAGCAGGACTCCAGTCAGATTCGTTAAATGTAATGTCAGAATTGTCTGAATATGCAAGAATTGGTATTGTTTTTTGCTCCCCAGAGATTATAACAAAGCCCCCGTCAACTTCTTTAAAAATATACGCAACTGGACCCGATGATGTCTCTTTTACATAATATTCCTCTAAAATATTTATTGATTTTGTGTCTTTTGATAGTAACTCAGAAAATGTTTTACTCGCTATGTTTTTTGCATCTTCAAATTTAACAACCTGTGCTTTTGCAATAAATAGTGTTGTAAGTGCGAATATAAGTGAAAGTGTTAATGCCGTTTTTTTCATAAGATAGAATTTTTTGTATTTCCATAAAACGACATTATGTTTTTTTGGTTGCCAATCCGATATTAATGAGATTGACAAATAATAAACTAATTGTATAGACCTGTTTTATAATTTTTGCTGTTGAAACATTAGGAAATAACTTGCTTGATGTTGTGTAGTTGATTGAATATAAGAGTGTTGAGCCTTGCGATTAGGAGTTGCGAACTGTCTAATAAAAATCAAATCTTCATTTACAAAGTAGGGTCAAATCTCAAAAAAATTGAATAATAATGAATTTAACATTCGCTAATTGTATTTCCAGTATTATATTTTAACTATTCTTTAGGTTTTGTTGATTGTATTAACAGGCATTTAAACAATTTTATTAATTATTTGTTAAAGTTAGTTAGAAAACTTAAAAAACCAATAA
>CAYNKH010000059.1:0-16249 GCA_964397745.1 uncultured Bacteroidales bacterium
TGGTAAGCACATTATAAAAGTTAGTGCAAAAAATGAATGTGGCGATGCGTCAGATACAAAAACTGTAATAATTAAAGAAGAAGCATGTGGTCCGAGAATTAATCTGGGTAATGCTGAATGGGAGTTTTGTTTGGTAACGCCGAAAGGTACTTTCAATAGGAGCGACCTAAAGGATGGTTTTTCATATTCAGGGGCGGCAACATCTTTGTATTTCAAAGCAATATCTGGAGGTGGAGATGCTATTGTTGCAGGCAAACCATATTCTATTTCATCGGGTAAATATTATTTATTTTCTAGTAATCTTAATGTAACAGTAAGTACCCGTAATCCTGGCTCATCAGGTTTATGGTCGATTTGTATCGAAGCTGATAAATTACCACAAGCTGGTGTTGGAAATAACCGGCCAAAAAGCCCTTGTGAATCAGCCCGTAGTGATGATACAAATGTTCGTGATAATGGGAAAATGAATATTCAAATAAATGATAGGACAAATAGTTCTGGAAAAACGGGCACTATTGCTGAACCCGAAGATAATAAAATTAATGTAGGAGGTGTTCGCAATGAACGTCCAGGAACAAAAATAATAACACCTAAAGCTGGAGGGAAAAAAGAGTAAAGTCTTTTAATAAAACGTAACTTCGCAATCAGTTTTTATAAATTTATAGTTTTAAACTATCAATGCAATGAATAAAATAAATTTTATTTAATAGTGTTTTATATTAAAACATATACTATTGATTTAATATTTTGTAAATTTGTAAAAAATTTGATGTTATGAAAAACTTACATTATTTATTTATCATTCCATTGCTGTTTATTATATTTTCATGCAATAATCCTTCATACAAAAACACCCCTACGGCACATGGAAATGCTGGAGATATTGTGGTTGTTATGAGCAATGAAAGTTGGAACTCCGAGCCAGGAGATACCTTACGTGCAATTTTTCACGAATATTGTCGTTCAAACCCTTTAGAGGAGTATATTTTTGATCTTCATCAGATATCAAAAGATAAATTTATAGACCAAAATCTTTATCATAAAAATATTATTTTTCAAGAAATAGATTCTAATATTGAAGAGACCAAGCTAAATATCATTGCCGATAAATATGCTCAGAACCAAGTTTTTGTAAATGTTGTCGCACCAAATCAGGCAGAGTTTGTTAAAGAGATGAGTAAATATCGTAATAATCTCATTAAGTTATTTCTTGAGGCAGACAGAGACCGGTGGATAGCTATGTTTTCTAAAAATTACAACAAAACGATTTCTGATAAAATCCTACAGAAATACGATATTTCTATAAAATTGCCAATTAATTATTATTTAGACGTTTATGATGAAAACTTTGCATGGATTTCACATGAGTCTCGACAATATTCTATGGCTTTTCTTATTTATTCATACCCATTAACAGACAGCAGTGAGTTTACAAGCGAATATTTAATACAGGAAAGAAATAAAGCCTTAAAAGAAAATGTTCCTGGATCACGTCCTGGATCATATATGACAACAGAAGTAAAATACGATTATCCTTCGCTTGAGAGAATTATGCATAATGGATTAGAAACGGCGGTAATGAGAGGGTTGTGGAAAGTAAAAGGAGATTTTATGGGAGGTCCATTTGTTAGTTATACTAAAATTGACAAACCACGAAATAGAATTGTGTGTGTTGAAGCTTATGTTTATTATCCAAATGAAGAAACACGTGATAAGATGAGGCAACTTGAAGGAGTTATTTATACTTATGATATTGTAAAATAAATTATTTAATTAAGCTTGTTTTGGTCTGCTGGAGTGTCAGAATATCGTGTTATACTATAATAAATTGAAAGCAATACATCGAAAACAACACATAAAAAAACCTGAAGTATTTCTTTGAGAGAGAAAAGTTTTTAACTATATTTGGAAATATACTTAAATTATTAATACATTTGTAAAAAAAAGATATGAATTTGAATAAGGTAATGTTAATTGGTCGATTAGGCAAAAAACCTGAGGTAAACTATATTAAACCTGATGTTCCTGTTGCTAATTTTTCGATTGCAACTAGTGAAACATACAAAACTAAAGAAGGAGATAAAAGGGAAATTACAGAGTGGCACAATATCGTTGCATGGAGATATACAGCAAAGTTTGCTGAAAATTATCTCGATAAAGGAATGCTAGTATATATCGAAGGTAAACTTCAGACTCGAAAATGGGATGGGCAAGATGGCTTAACTCGTTATTCAACTGAAATTATTGCCGACCAAGTTAAAATCCTTGAGAAAAAGTCAACTCGCGAAAACGAAAATAACAATCCACGTTCCGAGGAAAATAAACCTCAAGAAAACCCTCAGCAAGACAATCCGTTTTCGGAAACATCTCCTGAGTTAAATTCTGGAATAGATGATGACCTTCCATTTTAATTAAAATATTATAATTTTGGACCCTGAGCCTTATAGATACTGTTACACATTTTTATCAGTCAATATAATATCGACAAATACAGTAATTGTCGGACTGATTGTTATTGTTATACTATTATTTTTGTCTGCTATGATTTCTGGTAGCGAAGTCGCTTTTTTTAGCCTTTCTCCTAAAAATAGAAACAAAATCAAATATACAAAGACCAAAACAGCAAGCTTAATACAAAAGTTATTGCTCAAACCCAATAAACTACTTGCCACTATTTTGGTTGCAAATAATTTTATAAATGTTGGAATAATTATTCTTTCAACTTATTTAAGCACTTTTTTGTTTGCAGGGATAAAAAATGACACTTTATATATCTTAGTCCAGCTTGTTGGGGTAACATTTCTGATATTACTATTTGGGGAAATGATGCCTAAAATATTTGCAAGTAAATATCCTTTGAGAATTGTAAAACTAATGGCTTACCCCCTTTTTCTAACTTCTTACATCGTGTATCCGATTAGTTATCTGTTAATTAAATCAACCAATATTGTCAATAAGCGACTTAGCAAAAAACATAAAACAAACATAAGTATTGTTGAGTTATCACAAGCAATAGAGCTTGCATCCGAAGATCTTAAAGATGATAAGGAAATGCTTGAAGGAATTGTTAATTCATCACAATTAGAAGTAAAAGAAATAATGACTTCTCGTATAGATGTTTTTGCAATCGAATTTAATGATAAATTTACAAAAGTTATAGGACAAATTATCGAATCGGGCTTTTCAAGAATTCCTGTATATGTTGAAAATCTTGACAATATAAAAGGAGTTCTTTACATTAAAGATGTTTTGCCGTATATTGGACTGCAGAATAAAGAAGACTTTAAATGGCAAAAATTATTACGATCGCATTTTATTGTGCCAGAAACAAAAAACATTTCGGATTTACTTACCGATTTTCAAAATAAAAAGCTTCATATTGCTATTGTTGTTGATGAGTATGGCTGCGTAAATGGACTTGTAACTCTCGAAGATATTCTCGAAGAATTTGTAGGCGAAATTCAAGACGAATCTGATTCTGAAGAAGATAGTTACGTGAAAATAGATGAGAACAACTACGAATTTGATGCAAAAACTAGTATTGTTGATTTTTGTAAGGTTATCAATGCAGATTATAGTGAGTTTTATGATATAAAGGGAGATGCAGACACCCTTGCTGGTTTGATTTTAGAAGTTAACGGCGAAATCCCTATAAAAAATGACGAAATAAAAGCAGCTAATTATAGCTTTGTAATTACTGCCGCTGATGATCGCAGAATAAAAAAAGTTAAAGTTAAAATCGATACCTCTGATAAAACTAATAAACAACAGACAGATTAATGAACAAAAAAAACCTATATTTATTTGCAGTTATAATTTTCTTGGTAATTTCCTGCAACAATAATGAGCCTGTCCCTCGTCCAAAAGCATATTTTAGAATTGATACTCCTGTAAAATCTTATAAAACTTATAGTGCAGAATGTCCTTTTGTTTTCGAAATGCCAGATTATGCCTTTATTGTTAAAGAAAAAGATGAGTTTTGCTGGTTTGATATATGGTTTCCAGAAAATGGAGCTACAATTTATTTAACATATAAATCTGTTAATAACAACCTTAATGCACATGTTGAAGATTCACATGAGTTTGTTTATAAACACGTTGTAAAGGCTGATGCAATTGAAGAAACGCCATACCAAAACGATAGTTTGAAAGTTTACGGAATGCTCTATGAATTAAAAGGTAACACCGCTTCATCAATTCAATTTTATCTTACCGATAGTGCCACACATTTTTTGCGCGGTTCTTTGTACTTCGATGTAAGACCAAATAAAGACTCATTAGCTCCAGTAATTGAATTTGTTCGAGAAGATATTATTCATTTAATCGAAAGTTTCCAGTGGAAATAATATGGCAATTATTCTAAATAATTTTGCACGAGACAATTCCATATCTGCTGTATGGAAGATTGAAGAAGATGAGTCAACATTGCATAAATTATGTTCACTATCAAATTATGATAAAAATTTATTAGATGATATTAGCTCTTCTGGTAGAAGACTTGAGATACTTGCTACACGAGCTGCATTACACGAGTTAAATCCAGATATCACAATTACATACAAAGGGCGAAAACCAATTTGTAATAAGGGATATATTAGCATTTCTCACTCAGATACTTTGGTAGCAGTAATTTGGCATCCTACAAAACAAGTAAGTGTTGATGTCGAAAAATACGATAAACGAATTATTAGAATCGCAAAGCGTGCATTTAACTCAAACGAACTTAAATTTGCAAATGGTAATATCGAAATACTTACAAAAATATGGTCTTGTAAAGAATGTGTTTATAAAATTGTAAACAAATCAGCTGTTGAATTTAAAAAGCAGATAACAATATCAGATTTTCATAATCAAGAGACTATTAAATGTTTATTTATACACGAAGATACAATTCAAACATTTTATTTAAAACATATCTCATTGTGCGACCATGCTTTGGTTTGGGGAGTTTTGTAGAAAATAATATTATCTTATCAATATTCTCAAAAAACTAATCACTACTCAAGTTTTTCTTATAAACTATCTGATAAAATGCGGCATTTCTAACGGAATTATCATTGAAATTTCTACAAGTCCTGCAATTTCATCATTTTTATACCATGGGCATTGGTAGATTAACTTTTTTACCTCATTTTTTTCGATAGTATAAGAGTTCGTTTTGCCAGTTTTCAATAAATTTCTTATCTGTTTTGCTGACTTTTCGCTATGGCAATCAAAAAGAGAAGTGCCGATTAGAGATTTAACGTCATTTTTTAAGAAAGTTGAACGTGATTTTTCGTTCATGTAAATAATGTTGGCGTTTATATCGCAGGCTGTAACAGCAAATGGGAGGTTTTTAAATATTTCTTCGGTCATACATTAAATATTTTACTCGTCAAATAGTATTTGTCCATAGTGCCCGAAAGCCAAATTTGTTTCGCTAAAAATTAAGACTTATTTTCGCCATACATATCCTTATAATATTTTTGGTAATCTCCCGAAACTACATTATTTAGCCAGTCTTCATTTGTTAGATACCAATCAACGGTCTTTATAAGTCCTTCTTCAAACTGTAATGAAGGTTTCCACCCAAGCTCTGTCATTAATTTTGTGCTGTCTATAGCGTAGCGTAAGTCGTGTCCAGCTCTATCTTTAACAAAAGTAATAAGCGATGCCGAAGTGCCAGGAGTGCGATTTAGTTTTTTATCCATCACTTCGCAAAGCATTTTTATCAAATCAATATTTGTCCATTCGTTATTACCTCCAATATTATAAGTTTCGCCATCACGTCCATTATGAAAAATAATATCAATAGCCTTTGCATGATCAATAACGTAAAGCCAGTCGCGAACATTCTCGCCTTTACCATAAATAGGAATTTGCTTCATGTTTTTAATATTATTTATTGCCAAAGGGATTAGTTTTTCAGGAAAATGATTTGGTCCATAATTATTTGAGCAATTCGATATTACCACAGGAAATTTAAATGTATGATTATAAGCTCTCACTAGGTGGTCAGAGCTTGCTTTTGCTGCCGAATATGGCGATTTTGGGTCATAAGCAGTTTCTTCGGTAAACAAGCCTTCGTCTCCAAGCGAGCCATAAACCTCATCTGTTGAAATATGAAAAAAACGTTTATCTTTCGAGTTGTCTGTCCATATTTTACGAGCGGCATTAAGCAAATTAACAGTTCCAACAATATTTGTATAAATAAACTCGGTTGGATTTGAGATGCTTCGGTCAACATGCGATTCGGCTGCGAGATGAATAACTCCGTCGGGATTATATTTGTCAAATAATTCATTAATTACATTTGCATCAACAATGTCTGCTCTTTCGAATATATAATTTGGCTTATTGTCGATGTCTTTTAGATTTTCAAGGTTACCAGCATAGGTAAGTTTGTCAATATTCACAATTTTGTAGTTAGGATATTTGTTTACAAATAATCTTACGACATGCGATCCGATAAAACCCGCACCTCCAGTAATAAAAATCGTTTTTTTCATCTTTTAGATTTTAAATTTGAGGTAAAAGTACAAAAAAGACCTAAGCCATAAAAATTTTGTTGTTTAGTTTTTGTGCGAAAAGTTGAAAATTTGGAGTTAATGAAGTTGAGAGTTGCCAACGCTACCCCTGATTGCTAAAGGGGAAATCTGTTGTTATTGTTCTGTAAAACGTGTGTGTAAGCCTGCCGAAGTGAGCAACGCCGAAGTAAGTTTTTACCGTAGTGAGAAAAGTTGTAAAAGGGGAGTAGTTTCGGACAATTTTTAAACTTTTTCTTCTTCTGTTGTGCTTTCTATGGTGTTGTTTTCTTTGTTATAGCCTCTTATGTAATAAACATCAATAGCAACAATAATTGCTGTAAATCCCCAGAAAGGAACGGCAACTTTATCGATATCGAGGAAATTATTTAAAAACCCGTGTAAGAAGTATGTTGTCAAACCACAAATTGTAGAAGCTGTAATTATTTTGAGCGAATATGAATTTGCTCGAATATAGTTTTTAACTGCCGTGGTAAAAACAAATATGAGTACTGCAACGAAACTAATCATCCCCATTAGCCCAGATTCTGCAAGTGCTCCCAAATATTCGCTATGTGCATTTCCTAGGTCTCCAGCATTAGTACTAATAATTGTTTTTTCGTGAAAAAATTGGAAGGGAGCGTATTTGAACTGATATGTTCCAGGTCCCCAACCAAAAACGGGTTTTTCCTTAAACATTCTAATAGCACAATTCCATCTATTTATTCTCTCTAAGTTAGACGCATCGGTTGCCACATTGCTAATTGATTTTACATGCTCTTTTAGGTCTGTAGAGGAGTCTTGTTTGTTTCGTTCAAGAGAGAAAAAGATTTTATCTTGAAAGCTAAAGAATCCTCCTGCAACAATAAGCCCTGCAACAACAACTAATTTATAATTGATTTTGAACTTTAAAATTATAAGCACTGCCAAAGCACCAAAAAGACTTACCCATGCAGCACGCGTATAAGATAACACTAAGGCTATAAAGAAGTAGGTTAAAACTATGCTTGCGATTACTCTTAACGAGATTTTTAATTTTTTGTTAATAATAAATCCAACTAGAACAGGAATATACATAGCGAGCATTGCCCCATATGAGGTATGGTCGTTATAAAATGGGGACATAATATAATTGGCAGTTTGCTGACTAAAATAATGCGGTGCGTGTTTGATAAGAGTTATTGTAATTACAATCCCAAACGGGATTATATACAGCCAAAAAAACTTGTTAATATTTGCTTTTTCTCTAAAAACTTGCGTTAGAATAAAGTAAAACGGAATAATAAACCATAATGAAGCTAGCCAATATTTTAGTGATACTATGGGCATTGTGCTAGTAACCACTGTTATAAGACCCCATACTAGGTATATATATATCGCAATAGAAACAGGATGTCGTAAAATTTTGCGGTCAAAGTTTCTGTCGTATATTTGTTTAAATATAAACACAAGCATTACACCAACAAAAATAGGTTCGGTAGGTAAATCAATATTAAATTCTAAATTTGGATAGAACTCTTGTAATGGAACGGATAAGGGAACTAAGAAAACTGCAAATAATAGAGCTTTATCTAAGGCAAAAAAGAGTGCGAAGAAAACGATTAGTAGTAGTGGTACGAAATTAAGCAAAAAACTCTCCTTAGTTAAAATTACCAATGAGTTGGTAATTATAAATAAAGTAGCTATTGCATAAAATGCATATATTTTTTGCTTTTCAGTCAAAATGTAAACTATTGTTTTTTATTGCCCTCAATCACAGAAATAACTATAACACCAGCCAAAAACGCTCCAACAACAGAAAACATTACAATAAGCCACCTTATTGGATATGATTTTTTATCGGCAGGAAAAGGTTTTGATACTGTATGTGTATAAGTTACTTGTTTTTCGATATCTCGTTGTGCACTCTCATATATTTTTTTTGCATTGTACATATCTGATATTGCATAATAATACAACGAATCTGTTTTTTGATATTCTGCTCCAAACTCTCCCCAATTTCCTAGCACCGTCCTTGCTTCAACAAGGCTTTTGCCATTATAGATTGCTTCAGTATATTTTTCAACTTGGGCAGTAAGGTCTAATAAACCATATTCGGTTCTATATCTTTTTAAAATTAATGATAAGCTATCGACCTCATTAGTTTTTTTGCGATATTCTCTTTTATAAATATTGAGTATTTCGTGTGACTTTTTAATATGCAATTCTAATACCATTTTATTATAAAAGCTAATAATAGAGTCAGCCATATCAGAGGCTTTTTGCGGATCTGTATCAACTACTGTTACTACAACTGCCTGGTTTGGAGTTTTTTGGAAGCTGACATTAGAATCAAAGTTTTTAAGTATTTTTGCCTTAAAGTTTGGAGCATCTTTGTCTATTTTGTAGTGTTCATCTAATTTAAAACAGTCGATAATTTGAAACTTTATATCTGTTGATTGAATCATCTCAAGCATTTGCTCTGTTTCTGATTCATCTGATAAAAGAACCACATTAGCAGGATAAATAACTGCTGAAGATTTAAATTTTGGATTTATAAACCGACTCGACGAAAACACACTTGCACATATTCCTGCGATTAATACAATAATCATTAAATGCCATTTCCATTTAATCATTATTCTAAATATACTTTTTGTTTTGTAATAATTTTCCATAATTTCGTAATTAGGCCATTCTATTTTCCAATTTGGCAGTTTAATTTTCTCAAACACTATTTTTTTTTTACCTGATCAAAAATCAACAACAACATTAACGAGAATAAAAATGTTGATATTACACTTATACTTACAATCAACCACCTTATCGGGTATGATTTTCTTTCTGCTTTCTCTGCCCGATCAACGATATATTTATTAGGTAGTGTTTGTTCAAGATCTATTTTTGCTTCTCTATACTTTGCTTCAATAACCGTAAGTTTTTTTACTTCCTCAAACATTTGTTCTTTTAGTATGGTATGGGTACTACCATACATAGCTAAAACATCAAGTTTTTTACTAATTTCTTGAATTGCTCTCTTGTTACCTTGTGCTAAAGCAATTGCATGCTGCTCGCTATACATTTCGGTTTGAGATTTAACTTCGATTACGCCAATTTTACTTAATGCGTGTAAAGAATCTTCAATTTCTTTAATTTTTGCTTTTTGTGTTTCAAACTCTCTTAAAACTATATTATACCCTTTTTGAGCACGCTCTTTTTGGATGTTAGAGTACGTACTATCAACAAGCGCAGATATGTCGTTTGCTATTAAAGCAGCTGTCTCAGGATCCTCATCTAGAACTTCTATCTTGATGGACATATACTCCGTCCTTGTTATTTTTACGTTCTTGTTGTACTTCTTGTATAGTGTCGAATACGGATATTTAGAGTCTTTTTGAATGTCATAATGCTCAAACAAGTTGTATTTTTCGATTATTCTATTACGAATTTCAGTTGATAGCAGCATCTGCATCAGCTGGTCTACCTCTTCTTCTTCTCCAAACTTTAGAATATCCTTTTTTTGCTGACTTTCGGTAATAAGAGATTGTGAAATAGAACTCGAAGAAGCAGGAAATAATATAACAGTAGATTTGTATTTTGGTGGGATGATTAAACTAATAATCGACGATGTAATTAAAGCTATAACGCATATTATAATCAGCGGTAGTCTTTTTTGATAGATAAATATCAATATGTTAGTTGAGTTGAAAATATTTTCAGTTTTATAGTTAGTCATTTGTCCACTAAAAAATATATAATTTACAAAAATAGAAAAATATTGTTACTTGTGAATTATTATTACACTTTTTATCCTCTTTTCTAATATCTTTCTCCTTGTACCATTAATAAAACGCAATCGTTTACGACCTCTACTCCTTTATCTGCAAGGTCTTTTTGAAATGAAGGATTATATGTTCCAGGATTAAATATTACTCGCTGGGGAAGATTTTCAAAAATAAGACCTTTGTATTTTTCTTGATTTTCTGCCGATAAGTACATTGCAACAGTATTAATCTTTTTATCTATAGGATATTCTTGCTTGATTTCTATTCCTAAGATTTCCCCTTTTCTAATTCCGACAGGATAAACATTGTAACCGTTATTTGACAAAACCTCTGTCGCTTTGTACGAATATCGCCTTTCTTTAGGGCTTGCACCCAAAACTAAATGTAACATAAAAAAATCTAATTTCTGCAATTTTAATCATATTATTTTAAAAACAAGGCTTTATTTTAAATATTTATTGACAGATTTTATTTTTTATTATTATCTGACAATAATAAAAACAATTAAAATATTACAGAATAATTGTATATTTGCTAAAAAAAAGAACTATGACTAAGCTTTTTGACGAACCAATTTGTAGGGACTGCAATTTTGAAGTAAAAACTATCTTTAAAAAACTTTTACCAGAGCAAATAGAGTATCTTACACAAAATAAGACTTGCAATATTGTAAAAAAAGGCATTGTGCTTTATCAGGAAGGTAATCGTATTTCTGGTATTTATTGCATTAATAAAGGAATATTAAAAATTTATAAAACTGGTATTGAGGGCAAGGAACAAATAATAAAGTTTGCTAAAAAGGGAGATGTTATTGGATATCGCTCTGTTATTATCTCGGAGCCAGCTTGCACAAGTGTTAAAGTAATTGAAGATGCAGTTTTGTGCTTTATCCCTTCTCATGAACTATATCATTTATTAAGAGAGAGCAGCGAGTTTGGTATCGAAATGCTACAAATAGCCTGTAAGGAACTTGGTGAAGCAAATAATTACATTACTGATATTGCACAAAAAACGGTTAAAGAAAGACTTGCAGAAATTCTACTTCACTTAAAAGATGAGTTCGGTGTAAATAACGATGAGGTTATAAATATTAATCTTACTCGCGAAGAGCTTGCGAATATAATTGGTACTGCCACCGAATCTGTTATTAGATTATTATCTGAATTTAAAACTGATGGTATTATTGAACTCCAAGGTAGAAAAATTAAAATTAAGGATGCCGTTAAATTAAAAAAAATCAGTAATATATTTTAAGAATTAATGCAAGAGCTTAATAAAAATAAAATAATTAATAAAGCTCTAACTCTCAAAGAACTTAACGTAGAGCAAGGCGAGTACTTGTATTTGAACTCCTCGTTATCCGAATTAATATTTGTCGCAAACGAAATTCGCAAAAAACTCCACCCAAATAAAATAGTATCGTTTATAATAGATCGTAATATTAATTCATCAAATATATGTGTATCCAACTGCTTGTTTTGCAACTTTTGCCGTACTAAAAAAAGCAAAGAAGCATATATTCTTAGCATGGATGAATATAAACAAAAAATTGATGAACTATATCGATTGGGTGGCAAACAAATAATGCTCCAAGGTGGAATTCACCCCGATTTAAATCTGGATTTTTATATTACACTTTTCAAAAATCTTAAACAAAACTATCCGAATCTTAAACTACATGCCTTAGGTCCTGCCGAAATAGTTTTTATTGCAAAAAACGCAGATTTAAGCATTCGTAAAACTTTAGAAAAACTTATTGATGCAGGTTTAGACAGTTTACCAGGTGCTGGTGCCGAAATTTTATCCAACCGAGTTAGAAAAATAGTAAGTCCTGTAAAATGCTCAGCAAATGAATGGCTCGATGTTATGAAAATGGCACACCAACTAAACTTAACAACATCTGCAACTATGATGTTTGGGCATTTAGAAACTCTTAAAGAAAGAATGGAGCATTTAATTAAAATTCGTGCAGTACAAACAATAAAACCTAAAAATACTACTGGGTTTATTTCATTTACCCTGTGGCCACTTGCTGGAGAAAACACTCGCCTTTTACGAAAATACACTACAATTAAACCTGTTAATAATACCGAATTTATAAAAATGCTTGCAATCAGCAGAATCATGCTTCCTAATATTCCTAACATTCAAACCAGTTGGCTTACAATGGGAGGCGACATCGCAAAAATATGTCTTAATGCTGGGGCAAATGACATGAGCAGTATTATGATAGAAGAAAATGTTGTGTCACAAGCTGGCAAAAACAATCAGTTAACAGAAAATGAGATGATTAAAACAATTAAAAATGCTGGATTTATTGCAAAAAAGAGAGACCAAGAATATAACTATCTATAAAGTTTTATTCAACAATTAAACACAAAAATATTTATTTTAAACTTTCTTTGATAAATTTGCCGTGATACAATATAAAAAGCTTCATGAATTATAAACTCATAAATGTTAAAACCGCAGCAAATATTTTAAATGTTTCTGAAGCAACTGTTCGTAATTGGATAAAAACAGGATTGTTAGACTCTAAACTTAGCGAAGAAAATGTTAAATCTATTAAAAACCTAATTGCAAACGGAGATATTAAACGTTTAGATAAACGTGCAAATAAATCAGAATCCACAAAATCTTTTATCCCATCTGAATACTTAGATGATGTAAAACTCATTGAATCGGTATCAGATATTATTAAACTTTCTAATAAAAACTTTAATAATATTTCAGAAGCGGTTTTTAACCTTGCACTTGCATTTATTGATGAAAAAGATTTTTTAAATAAGGAATTTATCTTTAAGAGAGATGCTGTTAAATTTGTTTTTGATGAGTTTAATGAAAATCAAATATTCAAACCTAATCAAATGTTTTTAGATAAAATATCTGATAGAATTAGAATATTAAAAAACTCAAAAGCTGCCGATGTCTTAGGTTTATTGTATCAATCATTATTATCTGAAGGCGATAAATCGCAAAAAGGAAGTTATTACACCCCAACAAAAATTATAGACTCACTAGTAAACGATTTAAGCAATAATATAAATTCATTTTTAGACCCTTGTTGTGGCACTGGTGCATTTATTTTAAGTGCGATAAAATTAAGAAAACTAAAACCACAAAATGTTTATGGAGCCGATTTAGACAAAAATGCAGCTTTTATAACTAGGATAAATATTTTAAATGCAGTTAAAGATTATAATGAAACTCCCAAAATATATCATGTCGAAGCCCTTAATCAACTTGCAACAGGACATAATTCATGCAAAACAAATTTCTTAATCGGACAAATTGATGCAATAGCAAGTAATCCACCATGGGGAGCGAGTAAAAATGCCTCACCATCATTAAAATACGAGAAAAGACTTGGTTCAAAAGAGATTTACTCAATGTTTATCTTAAAAGCCCTCGAATTATTAAAAGATACAGGAGAATTTTCTTTTCTTTTGCCAGAATCCATACTTAACATAAAAACACATCAAAATATTAGAAATATTCTTTGCTCAAAAACTAAAATAGTATCAATAAAAGAATACGGCAGGGCTTTTACAGGAGTATATACCCCAGTAATTTCAATTCATGCTCGAATTTCAAAAAATCCAAGCAAAAACAATGTTAAAATACACACATTAAATAAAACCTACACAATTAAACAGAATAGATTTATAAAAACAAAGTATAATATTTTTAACATCAAAATAGATGCAAAAAATAAAATTTTAATTGATAAAATATATTCATTGCCTCATCGTACACTAAAAAACAATGCAAAATGGGTTTTGGGTATTGTAACAGGCAACAATCAGCAACATATACAAAGCATCAGAAAAAAAGGCTTAGAACCAATTTACCGAGGAAGTGATGTTGAGCACTACCACTTAAAAAAGCCAACAAATTTTATAGACTATAACCGCAGTATATTTCAGCAAATTGCAAAAGATGAATTATACCGAGCTAACGAAAAATTGATTTATAAATTTATCAGCAATAAATTAGTTTTTGCTTACGATTCACAGAAAACATTAAGTCTTAATAGCGCAAATGTTTTAATTCCAAATATTCCAGATTACGATATTAAAGTAGTTTTAGCATTTTTAAACTCCACAGTATTTCAATATTTGCATAAAATTATGTTTTCTACTCATAAAATATTAAAAAGCAATTTGGAACAGTTGCCATTTCCGATTATTGATAAATCTATGCAAAACAGAATTATCAACTATGTAAACAAAGCTGTTGACGGCGATGCAACAAGTTTTAAAATTATTGACGATATAATTTTTGAAATATTTCAACTTGATGAAAATGAGAAGGGTGTTATTGACAATTATGGGAAATAAGAACGGTGGTTGCTTGTCGGAGGGTTCGGTCTCACTAAAAAATCTCATCAAACAATATTATCTCATAAATTAGTTTAAATTTGCAAGAATTATGCTTAAAAAAACTATCATATTTATTATTTTAATTTCGCAAGCATTTTGTGTTTGTTCGCAAAACAAATTGTCAGGGCGAATTACTGATGCAAAAGGTGGAGAAGCTCTGGCATTTGTTAATATAATATATAACTCCTCAAATCAAGGAACAACAAGCGACCTTGATGGATATTTTCATATAAATTCAAAAGAAAAAATAGAGTTTCTCAAAATTAGTTATTTGGGTTATCAAGCAAAAACAATTTTCCAAGATGAGATTATAAAAAGATCATATATCGAAATATCTTTAGCCCAAGATGCTTATCAACTTGATGAGGTTACCATATTACCCGGAATAAATCCAGCTCACAGAATTATTAATGCTGTTATTGAAAATTCAAATAATAACAATCCTGAAAAAATGCGTTCGTTTTCTTATATATCATATAATAAAATGTATTTTACCATTGATACTCGAGACATTGAACGTGTTTCACAGGACACTATACCTGTTGATAGTGTTGCGAATGACACAATACAGCCCAAAAAAACCATGATGGAATTTTTTGATGAGCAGCATTTGTTTATCACAGAATCTGTTGCAGAAAGAAAATTCAAATATCCTGATAATAACCAAGAAGATGTACTTGCACATAAAATGTCGGGTTTAAAAACGCCTGCTTTTACACTGCTTACAAGTCAATTCCAATCATTTTCTTTTTATAAGGATTTTATAAATTTGTTGGATAAAAAATATCTTAGTCCAATTAGTAAAGGAAGCACAAATAAATACTTTTTTCTTATTGAAGATACAATGTACAATGAGGCTGCTGACACTGTTTTTATAATTTCATACCGACCATTAAAAGGCAAAAACTTTGATGGTTTACAAGGAGTTTTACATATTAATTCTTATGGATATGCAATACAAAATGTAAATGCAAAACCTTATGAGCCAACTGGTGCTTTTAATATTAATATTCAACAAAAATATGAGTTGATAGACTCTGTTCAATGGTTTCCTGTGCAATTAAATACGGATCTTGTAATGAATATATTACAAATTGGGGAGAACTCCGCAGCTGTTACAACTGGAGGTAGCAGCAGCAGTAATTATTTGCCTTTACTTGGAATTGGTAAAAGTTATATTAGTGATATTAGTTTAAATCCTGATTATAAGCGGCGTGAGTTTAGCCAAATAGGAGTTGTCGTAAGCGATGGCGCAGCAAAAAAAGACAGTGTTTTTTGGAGTACTTACAGAAAAGACACACTTACAGCAAAAGACAAAAGAACATATAAAGTTATTGACAGTATTGGAAAAGAAGCAAATCTTGACAGAGCCATGGAGGTTGTCGATATTATAGCTGCTGGATACATTCCAATAAAATTTGTCAATCTTGATCCTACTTCATTATTATGGTATAATCAATATGAGGGATATCGAACAGGCTTGTCGTTAGCAACAAATCATAAAATGCTAAAATGGTTGTCGATTGGTGGATATGTTGGCTACGGATTTCGAGATAAGGCTCTAAAATATGGAGGGTCTTTAGAATTTATCCTTGACAAA
>CAYNKH010000060.1:0-16187 GCA_964397745.1 uncultured Bacteroidales bacterium
TACTATTTATCATACTATTATAAAAAAACTACCTTTCTTAGGTCAGTTGTTCTGACATTGGTCAGAATTTTGAAATAGGTAAAATTAATGTGTAAAATCGAGAAAGATCTCAATTGTATTCATTTTAGAACACAGCACCAACACTTATTTGTAAACCATGGTAAAGAATTTTGGTTTCGGCAAAACTAAAGTCGTGGCTGGTTATAAGATTGTTTTTAACAGCGGTGTAATTGCCTTCTAAAGCCATTTTTTGACTCCCCATGTAATAATTAGCCCCAATATATCCCCAAACCGAGTTTCGCACTCTAAAGCTGATTTTAGAGCCAAAAATAAACCCATACCCCAAAAGATCTTTATCTATGCTTACATTAGTGTTTACAAAATCATAATTATTGGCCTGGGCAATCATATTGTTAAAATTACCATAGATAATTTTTGTGTTAAAACTTGTGAAAACAAAACCTCCTCCAGAAATTTCAAATTTTATGTTTTTAAATGGCAATATAAATCCTGGTAATACATTAATTTCTAATGATTGAAAAGATCCAACAAGTGGAATGTTTGATTTATATTGAGATGGAAAATCTGACATGCTCATACCACCAATATTAGACAGACCTATGCCAGGAGATATTTGCAAATAGCTACCAAATTTTATTGGTAAACTAATGTTTATTGGAGCTATGGGGTTTGAAAAATAACCGTTTTTAGGAAAAAAATACGAAAAACCTACTGATTGAGAAAACATATAATTAATTCCAAATATTATAAATAATATGGTCGCAACTATCGTTTTTTTCATAATTTAAAGATATTTGATTATATATTTTTATTGATCAGCTGTGCCTTCTTCCCAAAGTTTTTTTCCGTTTTCGTACATTACTTTGCCAAGAATATTTCCGTTTTCATCGTAAAACTCCCATAGCCCTTCAGCAACATCTTTTTCATAATTTTTTGTATATCGTATTTTCCCGTTTTCGTAATAAACATTACTTGCACCAAATTTCAACCCATCTTTATAATATCCTACACTCCAGATATTTCCATTTTCGTATCGTGCTACCCATTTCCCATTTCGTCTTTGGTTTTCGAGAGGCCCTTCAATAAAAATCTTACCATTTTTAAAAAATTGTTTTTCATACTTTACATCATTAGAGTTTTGAGGGTCGCAATAATGTACTTTTAAAGGTTCTCCTGTATCAAATGTATCGACAATAATAACAGTATGTTTTTCTGCAAGAGTATCATTTATAAGGATTTCGGGCAGATTGTCTTTATCAGAATTTGATATTTTGTCATTTGTTGAGTTTTTGTTTGCTTCGGTATTATCTTTATTGTTACCACAAGCAATTATAAAACAATTAATTCCTAAAATAGTAATTGATAAAATAATAAGTCTAAAATATTTCATAAAACGATTCTATTTTTCTTTTATAATAAACATATATACAGGAAAGTGGTCGCTGTATCCACCCATATAAGTATCTCCAACATAAGTTCTAAATGGATAGCCTTTAAACCTTCCTTCTTTTTGCAATAAAAATGGTTTGTTATAAACCATTGTTTTATAGTGAGTATAGCCTTTATTTTCTTTGTCAACGAATGATGGTGATATTATAATTTGGTCAAATAAATTCCATTTATCTCTATATGCAAGCGTTCCAATTCCATTTTTATAAAGTTTATCCATCGGATTAAATAGCACTCCATTTATAGCATCTTCTTTTTTAGCTGCCGTACGAATGTGTTTTTTTACGCTTTTATTAACGGGATCGTCATTTAAGTCACCCATAAAAACTATTTTTGCATTTGGGTCATCATTTAGAATAGAATCAACAATGTGTCTTGTTACATCAGCTGCTGCTTCGCGTTTTGGAGCACTTCTTTTCTCTCCTCCTCTTCTGGATGGCCAGTGTACAACTATAAAGCTCATTTCTTCGCCATCAAACATACCAGTAACAAGTAATTGGTCGCGAGTTGTCCAGTCGGGATCACCCATGTCAACGCCATACATGGCAGTATTTGTAACTTCAAAATATTCGGGACGATAAAGTAAAGCACAATCAACACCTCTATAATCGGGGCCATCAAAATGTACGATTTGGTAATCATATTCCTTTATTGGTTCAGCATTAACGAGATCTTTTAAAACCGTCATATTTTCAATTTCACTAAGCCCCACAATTGCTGGAGCAGAGCCTGTAACATCAGCCCCTACACCTTTTATTACTGTCCCAATTCTATCCATTTTTGAAAAATACTTTTCTGTATTCCATTTTTTATCACTTTTGGGCGAAAACTCATGATTTAAGTATATATCAGGATCGTTTATTGTGTCAAATAAGTTCTCAACATTATAAAATACAATAGTTGCTACTTTGTATTCTTTTTCCTGAGCAAACATTGTTACTGTGAGGAAAATAAAAATCAGGCTTAATAAAATATGTCTCATTTGGTTGTGATTTATTAAATTATTATTTTTTGCTAAGATAATCAAAAATCAGACCTTCTTTTATGGAATAGTTTGATTGTGTAAATTTTTTTATATTAAGTATATCTAGTAAGTATCTCGTAATTACTGATGATATTGGTATTAACTGTACTCTGATAATCTCCATACCAGGCATGTTTTTTCTTTGTTCAAAATTGTAATTGATTAGTTTTGTGTGTATTTTTTCAAAATAATTAATGTCTATAATATTATAGGGGGTATCTTCGCACAAATTTATGTTAAATTCATATTTTATTAAATTTGCAAATGTCTCGTAAGAACCTGACGAACCTATTATTGTATCTATCTTTAATGATTGACATAAATTTATCATATCAGATAAGTTTTTATCTAAAATGTGATTGATAATACTTATATCATTTGTGCTTAGTGGGTCTGAAAATTTGTAACGATTAAGTAATCTAGCAACACCTATTTGAAAACTGTGTGTAAATTTTACCTCTGATGAGTTTGCAATAATAAACTCAATGCTACCGCCGCCAATGTCAATAATCAAGTTGTATTTTTCGGTGAATTGTACTGCATTTTTTACTCCTGCAAAAACAAGAGATGCTTCACGGTTTCCGTCAATTACTTCTATCTCAAATTCTGTTTTTGCCTTTATAGTTTGTGAAATTTCTTGTTGGTTTTTTGCACTTCTAATTCCGCTAGTGGCAGTTGCAATAACTGTTTTTACACCTAGTTTTTGTATTGTAAGTCTATAATTTTGAAGTACATTAACAAGATTCTCAATAGTTTTTTCTGGAATTATGTTATTTTGCTTATCTTCTTTATTTATTAAGCTAATAGGCTGTTTTTCTCGATGTATAAAACATATATCTGTTGTGTTGCTATGCTCAGCGATAAGCAAATTGCAAGTGTTTGTACCAATATCGATAGAGGCTATTTTCACTAGTTTTTATATTTAAGCCATTTCCAGATTTCTTTATAAGTTACTTTTTTGCCGTACATAAGTATTCCAACTCGGTATATTTTTGCTGCAAACCATGTCATAAAAATAAAGCTTACCACTAATAATCCCATAGAAATAACTAAATCGGCAATTGGTACGCCAAATGGGATTCTAACCATCATTACAATTGGCGATGTAAATGGAATAATTGAGAACCAGTATGCCAGACTGCCCGATGGATTGTTAATGGCCGAAACCATAACAATAATTCCTAAAACCAGTGGAATTGTAATTGGCAGCATAAACTGCTGTGTATCGGTTTCGTTATCAACGGCAGATCCAACCACTGCAAAAAGAGCCGCATAAAGTAAATATCCACCAAGAAAATAAAATAAGAATAATGAAATAATAGCAACATAATTTACTGAATAAACTGCTTTGAATATTTCCTCGAATTGCATTGCATTTTCATCTTGTGGGTTTCCAGCATTATCTAATTGCGATCCCATTGTCATAGGATTTTGAGAAGCGTCAGCTAAATTAAAATCTTTTAACAACAAGGATTGCCCAACAGCTACTAATCCAATTGTAAGCACCACCCATAATACAAATTGAGTTAATCCCACCAAAGCGACACCAATAATTTTTCCCATCATCAGTTGAAATGGCTTTACCGAAGACACAATAACTTCGATAATTCTATTTGATTTTTCTTCAATTACACCACGCATAACTTGTGAACCGTACATAAATACGAACATATAAATTAGAAAACCGCATATATATCCAATAATCATTGCAATTTCGGTTGATGATTCTTTTTCGCTGCCGTCTTCGCTTAGTGTTGTTGTTACAACATTTATGTTTGTGTTAACAACCATAAGAATTTCGTCAACATCATTTTGAGATATTCCAAGGTCTTCGGCTTTTTTACTTAGCTTAATATCTTCTATATGCTTTTCAATTCCGTTAGCAATATGCATTTTGAGCCCCATGTTTGGCTGCTGATACGATAAGAGTTGTACCGCTCCTCTATTTCCTTGCACCGCAGTATGAGGGATGTACAATAGTGCATAATAATCCGATTCTTTAAGGTCGGCTTTTGCTTGGGTAAGATTATAGCTTACAGTTGAGGCATCAAAATATTTATCAGAAACGAATTCGAAGTTAATATATTCGGTGTTTTTTAGCGAATGATCAAAAATGCGATTTTCGTCTATTACAGCAATTTTTTTAAAATCATCGCTTTCCATTTTCATAAGAATAACTGGTGCAATCATCAATGCTGCAAATAATATTGGTCCTAAAATAGTCATTATAATAAATGTCTTCTTTTTGACTCTAGTGCTGTATTCTCGTTTTATTATTAAACCTATTTTGTTCATAGTTTTGTTATTATTCGGTTACTGAATTAGTATCTCCCACTACTTTAATAAAAATATCATTCATGCTAGGCAAGTTTTTGCGAAAAGATGAAATTGTGCCATGTTGCATAATCCTTTTAAGCAGGTCGTTACTGGTCATTTGATCATTTAGTACTTCTACAGTAAGATTTCCGCCCGTTTTAGATTCGTTAAGCTCCAATATTTTATAATCTGATGTTAAAGTTGTCTCTAATTTATTAAAGAAACCATCGTACTCAAGCTCATAAATAGGAGCGGAGTGTTGTTCACGCACCATGTTTATATCTCCTTCTAATATTTTTTGTGATTTGTTAATCAATGCAATATGGGAGCATAGTTCTTCGACAGATGACATGTTATGAGTAGAGAAAATAATAGTTGCACCCTTGCGATTTAATTCTTGTATTTCTTTCTTTATAGTATTTGCGTTAATAGGGTCAAAACCGCTAAAAGGCTCATCAAATATAAGCAGCTCTGGTTTATGAAGAACGGTGGTTATAAATTGTACTTTTTGTTGCATTCCTTTCGACAACTCTTCTACTTTTTTGTCCCACCATGCCTCTATTTCAAACTTTTCGAACCAATATTTTAGTCCCGTAAGAGCATCTTTTTTGGACATACCTTTAAGTTGACAAAGATAAAGTGATTGTTCTCCAACACTCATTTTTTTGTAAAGTCCGCGTTCTTCAGGTAAATATCCGATTTGCGCAATGTGTTTTGAATTTAATTTTTCTCCATTAAACCAAACTTGTCCAGTGTCGGGGGCAGTTATTTGATTGATAATTCTGATTAGTGTTGTTTTGCCTGCTCCGTTTGGCCCCAAGAGTCCATAAATACTGCCTTTGGGTACTTCTATCGTAACATTATCAAGAGCCAAGTGATTAGAGAATTTTTTAACAATGTTTTCTGCAACTAATGTATTCATTTTATGATATTTTCAGAATTTTTAAAACTATAAATTATATTATGATACGTTTTATTTAACGACCTTCTACTTCAAGGAGATTAGTGAATTTTTTCAAGATTTTTAAAATTAGAAATATTGTAAATCCAATTCCAAACACAATTATCCATGGTAAATCAAGATAAAATTGCTTATAAACAATTGCAAAAGCTATTACACGAAATAATGTCATTATCATTATTAGATTAAAAAAGCCATTGTATTCGCGTTTTAAAACGTTTTTTACCGAAAAATTAAGTTCAGATTTGCGATAATTTGAAAATTTAGGAAAGAAAGCTGGAGTTTTTTCTGCCCATGCAAAATAAGATTTTTCAAATTTACGACGTAAAAAAGCTTCTTCGGCAAACATTATTCTTTCGTAATATATCCAATAAAATGCACAAAAGAATAATGCAAACCACAAGTCGGTTATCATTAAAACTGGTGCAAGCCACATAAAGAAATTACCAAGATATAAAGGATGTCTTACCATCGAATATATTCCTGATGTGTTTAGTTTTTCTGCCACCTGTCCTGCACTAGTATTGCGTCCACTAGTGCCTTTTGGAGTAAAACCAACGGTAAAAATGCGAATCCCAAGTCCTAATAATCCAATAGAAAGAAAAATTAAATCTAACCACCAAACATTAACTTGACCACGTTCGTAAGTTAAAAAAACATACCATGCTAAACCAGGTACAAATATTATCAAAGGTAAAAAACTTCGATATTTGAATAACCAGTTTCCCTGTTTTTCGATGCTCTCTAATAAAGCCATAAATCTTTTTTTATCATGCACAAAAATATTGTTTCTTTTTGATTTATAATAATTATGTATGGATATTTTTGTTTAAGGTTCATTTATTCATAATAATTTTACCTGCAACATTTCCCAATTCGATAAAAACTTAGTGCATCGCTCTTGACCACTTATGACTATTTATGACCACTTATGACGGCACAGCCTCCTGACCATTTATGACCCCACTCCCCACTCCCCACTTTTTCCTTTTTCCCTTACCAGTTTATAATTAGCAATAAGTTTTCGTTTTCCTGCACGAAATAATGAACTGGATACAAATTGTTTTTTGAATTGAGAATTACTCAATGCTTCTAGTTTCTTAATATTTAGTGATTTAGCTAGGTCTGTTTCTAAAAATTCCGTGTGTTTTGTTTGCGGAATATTTTGATTATAAGGACAAATATCTTGGCAAATGTCGCAGCCAAAAACTTGATTTGTAATTCGTTTGGCGGTATATTTTGGAATTTCATTTTTGTTTTCGATAGTATGATATGAGATACATTTATTTGCATCTAAACCAGCACTCGATAAAGCTCCGACAGGACAGGCATTTATACATAATTCACAAGTTCCGCAGTTGTCTGTAATATTATCATCATAATTGGCTTCTATATTGCAAATAATTTCTCCAATAAATGTAAAAGAACCAAATTTTGGGTGTATTAAGCATGTGTTTTTACCAATAAATCCAAGACCAGCTTTAGATGCATAAGCTCGTTCTAATATAGGTGCTGAATCGGTAAAAATTCTTGAAATTAAACTAGGATATTCTTGCTTTAGGGCATTTTCTAGGCTTGCAAGTTTTTTTTTCATTACAATATGGTAATCTTTTCCACGAGCGTATTTTGAAATATAGAACTCTTTACCGTCCGATTTTTGATTGTAATTAAGAATTACGCAGATTATTGTTTTAGAATTAGGAACAAGTAAGGATGTGTCTTTTCGGATATCTATATTTTTCTCAAGATAAGCCATTCCTGCGTTTTTGTTAGTGGCTATCCAATTTTCGAAAAACACAATATCTTTTATAGGTGGGTTTGCGTTACAAATTTTACAATCATCAAAACCAATTTCAAAAGCAAGTTTTTTAACTAATTTAGCATCTATTTTAGTATTAATCGTTTTTGTAGGTCTTGTCATTGTAATATATCTGCTCCGAATTTACTCCGAATTTGTATTTTATCAAACTTCCGTGTACTTGAAAATCAATAATGCTTTCATAGGAAATGGTTGTAGCTTTTTCGCCATCAAAAAATTTAAGATTCCCCATTTGATCAATATATCCTAATACGTTATTATTCATTTTATAATCATCTGGGATATAGCTTTCTAATGTAAAAACTTTGCCGTTATGGTAAACTTTAAAGTAATTTTGAACGCTAAACACCATTAGTTCATCTTTAATTTCATAAAAATCTGGATTATCAAAAGAAATTGTTTGTGTTTTATAATTCGAAAAGACTTTAAGATAATTATTTGCATCTATGTAAGCGACAAACCTGTCTCCTGTTTTGTAGGAAATCGGCTCAAAACCTTCGATTTCAATAAATTCACCAAAATAATAAACCTGAAAATTATTTACAGGTTCTTCGACAAATGCGATAATATCGCGTCCAGCAGCAATAGACTTAACTCGCTCTGCAAAGCAAATTTGGTCAATAATTCCTTCATAAAAAACATTCATATAGTTTTTACTATCAACAAAAGCAACAATATTTTCTCCAAGTATAACTTTATTCATAGTTCCTGTTGCTAAGGCATCATCAAGCTCATAGGTTTCTTTATTATAATATACTTTTAACATTTTTTCAAAATCATCAAACCAAACAATCACATCATCGTCAACAAAGTACTCTTTCATGTTGATACTCAGATTCTTGTGAGAGCCATCATCAAAAACCTTAAGTTGAGTATTCATGTTAAAACCAATCAGATTGTCGGTGGCGTAATAATTACTTACAAAATTACTAATGTTATGTAAATAGTGATTATGATAGATTTTAAAATTACCTGCGTTATCTTCATAAGCTAGGGAGTTATTGTTAACTTGATAACTTTTTAATGGTAGGTGTTCTATTTGTTTTATATTGCCTTTGTCAAAAATCTCCACATTGTTAAGATAATCGTAAAAGAACGATATGTTTTGAGAATGAAGTTGTGTAATAAGGGCAGATACTACAATTATAATGCACAAAACATTAATTTTACGGAGTAGATTTTTCATAGCTGATATATTTTTATAACAAATATAACGAAAACAAATAAGGTTTTAATACTTTTGCACCGAAAATTAACAAATATTCTGCCATAAATATTAAAATAATATGGAAAAGAAACGAAATATCAGACAAATATCAGACTTGGGCGAGTTTGGTTTAATTGATCATCTTACATCTGACCTTAAAATTCGTCATAAAGAACTTGTAAAATCGGTTGGTGATGATGCTGCTGTTTTTGAAAGTGGTAATGAGTGTTCTCTTGTTACTACCGATTTATTAGTTGAAGGTGTGCATTTTAATCTTATTTATACACCGCTTAAACACCTTGGTTACAAGGCGGTTGTGGTAAATTTGAGCGATTTGTATGCAATGAATGCAACACCAAAATATATAACCGTTTCCATAGCTCTTAGTAGTAAATTTTCGGTTGAGGCAATTGATGAGCTTTATGAGGGTATAAAATTAGCTTGTGAACGATTTAAGGTTGATCTTATTGGCGGAGATACAACAAGCTCATTATCAGGATTGTTTATTAATATTTCTGCAATAGGAACAGCAAAAAAAGAAGATATTGTGTATCGTGAAGGCGCTGCAAAAAACGATTTAATTTGCGTTAGCGGTGATCTTGGCGGTGCTTATATGGGTTTGCAATTATTAGAAAGAGAGAAAAAATTATTTCTAAGTGATACAGGAATACAACCTAAATTAGAGGGCTACGAATATGTTATCGAAAGACAATTAAAACCTGAACCTCGGCGAGATATTATTGAAAGCCTTAAAAATGCGGAAATAAAACCAAGCTCAATGATTGATATATCAGACGGACTATCAAGCGAATTATTACATTTGTGTAAGCATTCCGATTTAGGTTGCAAAATTTATGAAGATAAAATTCCTATTAATCCTCAAACAATTGCAGTAAGTGAAATGTTTCGTCTCGATCCTTCTTTACCAGCCTTAAATGGTGGAGAAGATTATGAACTTTTGTTTACAGTACCGCTTAGTAAAAAAGAGGAAATTGAAAAAATAAAAGACATCAGCATTATTGGTTATATGTGCGATAAAAATGAAGGAAAATATTTTGTGCCGCGTAATGGTCAGGACTTAAAACTTAAAGCTCAGGGCTGGAATCCGTTGGCAAAAGAGAACGAATAGGAAAAAATATTTTAAGGTTTTTCTTATTTCAGAAGTATGTATTTACCGCAAACTCATGTTTATTAATAAAGATGTCTTTATTGTTTGATAATCCTTCTTAATGTCCATTGTTTTTTATTTATAGTGGATAATTGTTTGTAAACCAGCCACTTACAAAAGACCAAAATCCCAAACTTGTAAAACTAAAGTTTAATTATTCATAGGTCTAATTGGCATTAGTTCTTTTCCGTAAAGTTCGTTAATTACTCCAGCAAGACTTGTATATACTGCAGAAAGTCCGCAAAAAATACCTACGTAACCAGCAGTAATCATAATTTGGTGGCTGCCTGTAAAATTTGCAATTGCTAATAACATGAATAAAACTACAAGAGAGCCAAACACTACTTGTAATGCTCTGTTTATTTTAAATGTACCAATGAACATTCCAAAAGAGAATATTCCCCAAAGCAGTAAATACCATGCGAATTCAGGATGCGTAGGTGCAATAGATTGAGAACAGTTGTTAAAAATAGATGGTAAAACCCAAATGCCTACTAGACTAATCCAGAAAAAACCGTAAGCAATAAAAGCAGTCATTCCAAAAGTATTATTCTTTCTTGATTCTAAAATGCCTGCAATTATTTGAGCCATTCCACCAACAAAAACCCCCATAGCAATTATAACACTGGTTTTATTTGTTATTCCTGCATTAGCTAAGTTTAGTAATACTGTTGTCAATCCGAATCCAAGCAAACCTAATGGTCCTGGATTTGATGACGAATCGATGATTTTTACCAAAGTCTTTTCCTTCATAAGAACAATTTTATATTTTTGCAAACATAATATTATTTCGTTACCAATATGCTGATATTAATAATATGTTCTAAAATTGTTTCAAAAGCTTTGTTATCCCATTTTTGTGCGTAAGTTTTATAAATACATTCAGTCCTATAACAGATAATAACACCACTTTGGTATAAATTTGGATATTATCAATTTATTTGTGCTTTTTATTTAAAATACAAAAATCTAATTTTTGATAAATCTACTTGCGTATGTAAATTGTAAATTTGAAACTTTGATAATATATGTTCCAATAGATAAATTACTGATATTAATATCCGTTAGCCCAGAAGATTTAGTTTGTTTGATAAATTTACCATCTATACTAAAAATGGTAATATCAGACATGTTGTTTTCATCAAGTCTGATAGTGATTTTATCTGTACATGGGTTTGGAAAAATATCAATTTTTGGTTTGGTTAATGAAGATTCTATAGGTTTATTTACAGTAAAATCGCCATATATTGGAAGGCTAATATGACTAGGTTGCGCAGTTGAAAATGCAACTAAGTTAGTGCAAATTCTTGGACTCATTTCTGTGCCATCAAACATGTATGTTTTGCCATCATTTGGTTTTCTTTTAAAGAACTCATTGGCATTCAAAGGTAAATTTGGAGACGACATATATCTAGGATAATTACCACTGCTAATTAATATCTTTATTTGATGGTCTTTTCCAAATGTGTAAGCAATAGGTAGAAGGTCAAATTCATATTTATAGAATGTATCACTTATAATATTTGAGAACTCTGCATCTGGGTTTTCGTTTCCATTAAACATTGTTCTAACATATTCTCTTGCTCTTGCATTTACACAGCCTTCGACAACAAAATACTCTTCACCAGTTGGGTAAACATCAACAATTCTGACAAAGAAATCGGTGTTTGTAGGAACAGAATTTTGACCTTCAATTTCTGATGAGGCATAAATTGTAGCTTTAGGAAATCCAATTATACAAAGTGAATCGGCGATAGTTTCGGAAGTGAATTTTACAACACCTTCATGGTCCATTGTATAGTTTACAAAATCGGGATGAGCTAAATTCATTTGTCCTTGACTATTTCTCGAATTATCGGGAGTTTTTACAGTCATATTTGCACCGCCTACTGTTAAAACAGGATTGTTTGGGTCGTGAGTAAATGATGTTGTCCCTGCTTCAAATTCGGGAGGAAATTGACTTAAATATTGATTGTTTTGAAGATAAAAGTTTGTGTATGTTATATTATTGTAAAATGGAAATGAATCAGACTCATACCAGTAGTTTCCAAGATTAGTGTTTTCTGGGACTTCATCGTTTATAGGACCAGGAACATAAAACCTCACATTTGCAATATCTTGAAAATATCCTTCTGTATTTGATGGTGGTGGTTCGCTAATGTTTAAAATTGGATCTTCAATTAGTGGTGCGTTATATGTATTTGTAATTATGGTGCCATTGTAGTTAATTTCGATAGGAACGTTTGGTAGCTCTTGCAATCCGCATAAATATGCAATAAACTCTGAGTATGGAAGAATATAATCTTCAGCTGGTATTCTTACTGAATATTCTGCACTTAACACTTGCCACTCCAATGCTTCGGGAATAAAAAACTTGGGAGCATTATAGCCTTGTTTTTCGTTTAAAGTAGCTCTAAACCACTTGTAAATTTCCGATGTAAAAATATTTTCTTCTGTGGTTGCAAGATCATCAACATTAGACATATCAAAAGCAATAACACTTGTAACATTTTCTGGATATGTTATATCTCCTGTTGTTAGGGCAGTAGTTGTTTGATGTGCCCACGGCCCAATTACAAGTTTCTGAAAGGATTTATTCCCATGATTATCATTGATGTTATTTACAGTTTGATTATAAGTGTGTATTTGTCCGTCAATAAAAATATCCCACCAACCAGTTAAATGATATGTTGGAACATCCATATTAGAGAATCTGGAATAATTTCCATTTATATCGCCCTCTCCGTCTGAATTAACACTTGCTGAGCTTGCGTCCATACTGTATCTAAATGCAGAATTTGGATAATATCCAGGAATGCTTCCATTAAACGATGAATCTAACATTGTTGCAATACATGCATTAAAAGCTTCCTCTGCGTTAGTAAGTCCGTAATCAGCAAAACTATGAATTGTATTATCAATACTAAAATCAAACTCATTAAGATCTTCATCATTTACACTCTGAAGTTGACCACCTACCCAATTATCTACAATGGCTTGTCGATAAACGCCATTTTGAACCATTGTTACCCAATATTGGTCGGCACTAGCTACAATTGGGAATAAGCTTTTTAAACCTGGCTCTTCGGGGTTTATTTTGTGTGCTGCTGCCGCAGTGTATTGAGTATTTCCTGATGCTGATGCACCGTACATTCCAACTGATCCATTACATACTAAAATCGTATCGTTTATGCCATCTCTGTTTACATCGTAAATTCGTGTTAAGCTATCGGTTATAAAAACAATAGAATTATAACCATCCTCATGCTTGTTTCCATTTCTAATATCAGAAAAATCTGTTATATCTAAATTGTGTTTTATATCTGGATGATAATTATTTTTGTTCCATGAATCGCTATACATTGGATAATATGCTCCTTCTGAAGCGTAACAACCTCTCATATCTTGCATGGCAAAACAAAACCCCAATATTGACACCACATGTCCATAATTAGAGGAACTGTGTTTATTGTAAGGTGTTCTTGTAAATAAAACCGGAAGCTGAAACGGATTGGGATTTATCGCATTATTTACACTGTCATAAATAAGATATTGAATACCTCTTGGAATAACTTGCACAGGAGTAGGACCAAGCCCTGGAATCTCAATTGTAACCATCATTGAGTCTTGCGTGATGGGAATAAAAATATCTGTTTCTAAATGTGTTCCATCAGGCATTGTAAATTGAACAGATTCTTTTACTGCAAAATCACTAATTTCATCAAGAGTACCATTTGGAGTTTGCCCATATAAAGCAGATGCTAGAACTAAAAGACTAAGGCAGGTAAATATTGTTTTCATAAATTTAATGTTTTTATAAAAGTAATTGTTTTTATCAAAAACACAAAATATATTAAACTATAATTAATTACCTCTATTTGCTCACGAGACATTTGCAGCATATCTATAGTTTTTGTGTCTTCGACAATCCAGACTATAGCTTAAAGTGTACGTTTGCCTTGTACAGTTTAAACCTTTATGCGTAATATCAGCATAATTGCATTATCTTTGTGCCTTTAATAATATTATCCCATTTTGATTTATATTAATTAATCTTTGCAAGACGACTTTAAAAATGGTAGTTTTCTTTCAATCACGCAAGATTTTAAATGGGATTTAAACAAAGAATTATGCAATTTAAAGAATTAAAAATAATTGAGCCAATTCTAAAGGCACTACACGATGAGCAATATCTAGTACCTACATCAATACAAGAAAGAGCAATTCCACTAATATTAGATAGAAAAGATGTATTAGGGAGTGCGCAAACAGGTACTGGTAAAACGGCCGCTTTTGCTATTCCTATTCTTCAGCATCTCTTTCTTGAGCCTCAACGACAAAAAGGACAGCTTAAAATTAGAGCTTTGGTAATAACGCCTACTAGAGAATTAGCTATTCAAATTGAGGAAAGTTTTTCAACTTATGGCAAATATACTGGAATAAGGAATACTGTAATTTTTGGAGGTGTAACTCAAGGTACACAAACACGTGCTCTTAGTAGAGGCGTAGAAATCCTTGTTGCAACCCCAGGAAGATTGTTGGATTTAATGGATCAGGGTTTTGTTAGATTAAATGACATCGAATATTTTGTATTGGATGAGGCTGACAGAATGTTGGATATGGGCTTTATTCATGATATTCGAAAAATAATCGCAAAATTGCCAACTAAACGACAATCCTTGTTCTTTTCGGCAACAATGCCAAATATAATAGTTGAACTTTCTCGAAAAATTTTGAACAATCCAATAAAAGTTGATGTAAGTCCAATTTCTTCAACTGCCGATACGCTGCAACAATATCTGTATTATACCAATAAAGACAGCAAAAGAGATTTGCTTCTTCATATTCTTGAAGATACCGACATTGATCAAGTACTGTTATTTTCCAGAACAAAACATGGGTCAGACAAAATTGCAAAATATTTATCGCAAAACGAAATTAGAACTGCAGCTATTCATGGAAATAAGTCTCAAAACCATCGACAAAAAGTTTTAAGACAATTTAAAGATAGAGAATTGAGAGTGCTGGTAGCAACTGATATTGCAGCGAGAGGAATTGATATTGATAAATTAAAATATGTTATTAATTATGATATTCCAAATGTTGCTGAAACCTATGTTCATAGGATTGGTAGGGCTGGTAGAGCAGGCGATGATGGAATTTCAATTTCTATTTGCGAACCAGAAGAAAATGCTTTTATAAGAGATATTGAAAAATTAATACAGCAGAAAATAGAAATCGTAAATGATAATCCTTTTCCACAAACTGACAAACCAATGACAGCCAAGGAAAAATCTGCATTCGAAAAGGAAAAAACATTAAAAAAACAAGAGTTTTTTGCTGCAAGAAATAAAAATAAGAATAAAAGAAAACCAAATGCAGCAAAGTCTAATTGGAGAAAAAAATAGAAAAGTCCATTATTTCTTATACTTGTATTAAAACCATAGAAAAAAAACTCTTATAGTGAAACAAAAGCTTCTAAATTATGTTTTTTATGTAAAATATAAGAATGTACGTAAAAGCATAAATGAACCTATGAATAGAATTTTACTAATAATTGCACTTTTAATTATTATCGGACAAAGTGCTAAAACCCAAGAGCTTGTAACAGACCGTCCTGATCAAACAGAATCATCATCTACAGTTATGAAAAATAGCCTGCAAATCGAAGCGGGTGTATTATATGGAAATGAGCCTAAAAATTCAAAAACACAGTTGCTTTTACCAACTACTTTGTTTAGATTTGGCTTAACGAATATTATTGAACTTAGGTTAGGTGAACAAATTGAATTTAACCAAAACAAACTTAACTCTAGCTCTACTTTTGGTATAAGCGATCTTGAGTTAGGTACTAAAATCCAAATTCTGAAAAAGCAAGATATAAACATTGAAATAGCTTTTTTATCGCATGTAATTTTACCTACTGGCTCCGATAGTTTAACGAATGATAAGCCTGGAGTAATCAATAAATTTGCGTTTTCGCATATACTAAATGATAATTTTAATATTGGTTATAATCTTGGTTACAACTATTTTGGTTTTGGTAAAGGCGACATAACATATTCTACGGTACTAGGAATTAGTTTGTCAAAAAAACTAGGTTCTTATGTTGAAACTTACGGTGAGTTTTCAGATTTGCAAGACGTTAAAATAAATCTCGATTTAGGTTTAACTTATTTATTTAAACCAAATTTGCAATTTGATTTATCTTATGGTATTGGA
>CAYNKH010000061.1:0-15718 GCA_964397745.1 uncultured Bacteroidales bacterium
AAATTATCAAATACGAAATATATTAATTAGAACTTGGAGGAATTTAATTTTTGGCTTAAGCTTTCTTACAGATGCTATTTACAGCAATGCAATTAGTGCTTTATTGTTCCAGGATCTAGTTTATATTTAAAGTAATAAGAGGCATTATTACTGAAAACAAATGTCGCTATTTTCAATGAGCTACTATCGTTGCAGAACTGTAGATGTTCACTGCTAATAAAACTATTCTCGGGATAATTTGTGATTTTTACAACTCTAAATTCATTTTCTATACTTTTAAGGTTTGTAATGTCTTCCGAAAAAGAATATGTTATTCTATTTCTAAATTTTAATGGACTGTCTTCATACGAGAACTCTTGGGAGCTTAATTCTTTAATTTTTGGGAATCGAATTAAGTTACAATCTCGATATAACTCTGTCTGTAAGTAGAAACCAAAGATGAATTGGGAGCAATTTGGTGGTATGCAGATTATTCGCTCTTCGTTAAATTTTACTACATCTGCCGCTTGGTTAGTAATTGTTTTTGGAGTAACACCAGGGAATTTGATTTTTTTTTGCTCTTTTATTTCCTCTTCGTTGGCGGCACTAAAGAATGATATTCGGGGAGTTTCGTAAATTCTATTTTGGAAATAAGTTTGTGCAAAACCATTTGTTATTAGGTGTGACCTCTTGAGGTCTATAAAAATATCTTTATTTGTTTTATTAAAGACAATAAAATCCCCACTTCCTTTATCTCCCCACAAATTGTAAGATATTTGTAAGTCATCATTTTCAAAACTCAGAAAGTCTTCGTGTTTTACTAAATCCTTTGATTCTGTTTCGACCAACTGATAGTATGTTCTCGGGGTACATGCTCCAAAAATTATGAAGAATGCTAAAATTTTGTAGATGTTTTTCATTTTTCTTGTGCTTAAATCGTATCAAATATACAAATAATTTTAATTCAATCATATAAAAGCATGAAAAATGTCCGAATTAATTTAATTTAGATCACTAGTCAAACCGATTTATCCTAAGTTTGCTAACATTTTTAGCATCTCAGTATTAAGGATTTCTATTGATTTGTTATTTATCGAAATTATCTTGTCTTTTTTTAGTTCAGATAGGATTCGCACAAGATTTTCGGTTGCTAATCCAGAGAGTTCGGCGAGGTCTTTTCGTGTAATACTTGTTTCGATAACGTGGGAATTAAACACCTTTTCGGATAAATATATTAGCGAATCGCAAACTTTACCTAGGGCTTGTTTGTTAGCTATGCTGCCTAATTTGTCGTAAACTCCTTGCAGTGAATTTGAGTACATTTTCATTATTTCGATAGAAAACTTTGGGTTTGATTGAATAATTTCAATAAAATTACTGTACTCAATAAGGTATAGTTTTGATGGTTCTAAAGCCTGACAACTAAAATGATAATAATTGTCATTATACATACTTGACAATCCGATTATGTTAAAGGGAGTGGTAATTTTGAAGATATGACTTTTGTAGTGAGAGTTTTCTATTGTAGCTTTTACCAAACCATTTTTAAGTATCATAATAAATGATGCGAAGGAACCTTGTTTGCAAATTGTTTCACCTTTTTTAAAATCAATCTGTACTTTTGTGATTAAAGCAATTTCTTCTTTTGTTAAATGCAAACTTGAGAGGTACTCGATAAAATCATATTCTGTGTTATTTAGTTTAAACTTGCTTTCGAGATTCTCTGAATATATTTTTTTGAGTTTTCGATATGATAGATACTGGTTTAATTTGCTAACAATGGTTTGAAACAATCTATTTTCTTCGCTGAGGAATATGCCTTTTTCTGCCCTAACAGGCTTTGCATAGCATAAAATTATTTCGCCGACAGCTTCTTGATTTATTAGTAAATCGGATGCGAGTTTTAATTCAGTTTTTTTAAATCCCTCGGTACTTGCTTGGATATCTCGAACTGTAATTTTTACTTTGCATATTTCTGCAAATCTCCAAGCATCGGGGATAATTTTTGTCAATTCAAACAAAACCTTATATAAATCAGTATCAAAGTCTTTTAGCTCTTCGTCAATCCTATATAAACAATCGAGTTCTTTTTTTCGTTCATCGAGGCTTTTTAATACTTTGTCAATATCGCTTTTTTCTGTTTGCATTACAAGAATTTAGTTTAGCAAAATTAAGAAAAATCGGATTGCATACAAATATGATTGATAAATATCAACTAATAATATTAAATTTTATTTGTGAGTTTTTAGGTTTTTCAAAATAATAATAATAACTTTACCCTGTGAATTTATAGTAAAATAAAGCCATATAGGCAAAATTTAATAATTAAAATTTATAGAGATGAATGTAGAAAAAATCATGAACGACTTGGAGAAAAAGCATCCAGGTGAAGTTGAGTATCTTCAGTCGGTTAAAGAAGTTATTGAAACTATTGAAGACGTTTATAATGAAAACCCTCAGTTTGGAGCAAATGGTATTATCGAAAGGATAATTGAGCCTGACAGAATTCTTACATTTAAAGTTCCGTGGACAGATGATCAAGGTAAAGTCCATGTTAATATTGGTTACCGTGTTCAATTTAACGGAGCAATAGGTCCTTATAAAGGAGGTATTAGATTTCATCCAAGTGTTAACCTTTCAATTTTAAAGTTTTTAGGTTTTGAGCAAATATTCAAAAATGCACTTACTACCTTACCTATGGGTGGTGGAAAAGGTGGATCTGATTTTAATACTAGAGGAAGATCTGACAGAGAAATAATGCGTTTTTGTCAATCATTTATGTTAGAACTTTGGCATATAATTGGCCCTGAAACTGATGTGCCAGCTGGTGATATTGGTGTTAGTGGAAAAGAGATTGGTTATATGTACGGAATGTATAAAAAGCTTGCTCAAAATCATACTGGTGTTTTAACTGGAAAAGGTAGAGCTTGGGGTGGTAGCTTAATTAGACCAGAAGCGACTGGTTTTGGTGCTATTTATTTTGCGAAAGAAATGCTAGCAACAAAAGGAGATTCTTTTAAAGGTAAAACTGTCGCAATTTCAGGTTTCGGTAATGTTGCATGGGGTGCTGCTAAAAAGGCAACTGAATTTGGTGCTAAAGTTATTACGATTTCAGGTCCTGATGGCTATATTTATGATAAAGATGGAATTTCTGGAGAAAAAATTGATTATATGTTAGAATTAAGAGCTACTAACAACGATGTTGTTGAGCCTTATGCTAAAGAGTTTGGTGCAGAATTCCATGCAGGTAAAAAACCTTGGGAAGTAAAATGTGATATCGCTTTACCTTGTGCTACTCAAAATGAACTTAACGGTGATGACGCTAAACAACTAGTTGCAAACAAAGTTATGTTGGTTGGTGAAGTTTCTAATATGGGTTGTACTCCTGAAGCAGTAGAAACATTTATTGATAATAAAATATTCTTTGGTCCTGGTAAAGCTGTTAACGCTGGTGGTGTTGCAACTTCAGGTCTCGAAATGACTCAAAATACAATGAAACTTTCTTGGTCGGCTGAAGAAGTTGATGAAAAACTGCATAAAATCATGTGCGATATTCACGAAGCATGTGTTAAGCACGGAACCGATGAAACCGGTTTTATTAACTATGTAAAAGGTGCTAATATTGCTGGCTTCCTTAAAGTTGCTACTGCAATGGTAGAGCAAGGGGTTGTCTAATAATTTAGTTGAATAATAAATAACGAATAGAGTTAGTTATTTTAAATTATAACCTCTCCTTTAAAGGAGAGGTTTTTTTATGATCTGAGTTCGTCAATTTTTTTATGATAATCCAGTAATATTTCCTTCGTTATCAATATCAATAAACTCTGCCGAAGGAACTTCTGGTAACCCTGGCATTCTCATTATATCGCCGGCAATTGGGATAACAAAACCAGCACCAGCAGCTATCTCAATTTCTCTAATATTTACAATAAACCCAGTTGGTCGGTTTATTAAACTTGCTTTATCCGATAATGATTTTTGTGTTTTTGCAATACAAATTGGGAGTTTATCGAGACCTAGATTAGTAATTGTTCTTAGGTCTTTACGTGCTTTTAAGGAATATTCTACAGCTTCTGCTCCATAAAGTTTTTTGGCTACAGTTTCGATTTTCTTTTCAATACTCCAATTAAAGTCATAAAGCGGAGAAAAGCAACCTTTACAAGCATTTGCTGTATCAACTACAATTTGTGCTAAATCTAGAGCTCCTTCGCTTCCTTTTGCCCATGAGTCGTTAAGTGCGTATTGTATTCCCATTTTGTCCAGATGCTCTGCTACTACAGCGATTTCTTCCTCTGTATCAGAACTAAATTTATTAATGGCAACAATAGGTTTAAAGTTAAAATATTCAAGATTTTCAATATGTTTATCAAGGTTTGCTAATCCAATTTTTACCGCCTCTGGATTATTTTGCTCCAAATCGTTGAGAGAGACGCCTCCATGGTATTTTAAGGCTCTAATTGTGGCAACTAAAACCGCAGCATTCGGTGTTAAATCGCCGTATTGTGCTTTTATATTAAAAAACTTTTCGGCACCAAGCTCAGAAGCGAAGCCAGCCTCTGTTACAACATAATCGCTTAATGATAATCCCATTTTGGTTGCAATTAGAGAGTTTGTCCCTTGGGCAATATTAGCAAATGGTCCACCATGTATAATTGCTGGTGTATTTTCGAGAGTTTGCACTAGGTTTGGTTTAATGGCATCTTTTAGTAATACCGCCATTGCCCCATTGGCTTTAAGGTCTTTTGCATATATTGGTTTTTTATCGTATGTATAACCAATAAAGATATTTCCAAGTCTTTCTTTTAAATCATTAATGTCTTTTGTCAGACATAATATTGCCATTATTTCGGATGCTGCGGTAATATTAAATCCTGTTTCACGCGGCACTCCTTGAGTTTGTCCACCTAAGCCGATAACTATGTTACGTAGGGCTCGCTCATTCATATCCATTACTCGTTTCCATTTGATTGAGCGCGGATCCAGATTTAAATTCCTATTTTTACTTTGCAAATTATTATCAATAAGAGCTGACAGTAGATTGTGCGATTTTTCTATTGCAGCAAAGTCGCCTGTAAAATGAAGGTTTATATCTTCCATCGGAATTACTTGTGAGTATCCGCCACCTGCTGCACCACCCTTGATGCCAAAAACAGGCCCTAATGATGGCTCTCGTAGAACAACAGTTGTTTTATTTCCTAACTTATTCATTGCTTGAGCTAGACCAATGGAGGTGGTCGTTTTTCCTTCTCCTGCTGGAGTTGGTGTTATAGCTGTTACAAGAATCAACTTATTCTTACTTATTTTTACATCATCAATAAGAGATAAGGGTAATTTTGCTTTATATCGGCCATACATCTCAATCTCATTTTTGTCGATACCTAATTGTGAGGCAACATCTTTTATATGAAGCATTTTTGCCTGTTTTGCAATGTCAATGTCTTTAATCATATGAAATAATTTTTTATTATAGTAATACAACATAAATTTGATGCAAATGTTTTGATAAAAATCTTTATCCAAAGTTACCTAAAATTTTGCAATCTATCGGCATCTAGTTTAACAAAAATAAATAAGAGTATTGTAAATGCCCACAGCGAAGAGCCTCCATAGCTAAAGTATGGTAGCGGAATTCCTATTACAGGTGCGAGTCCAATTGTCATCCCAATATTGACTGCAACATGAAAAAACAATATTGATGCAACACCATATCCATAGATACGAGAGAATTTTGATCTTTGCCGCTCTGAGAGCATGATTATTCTAACAATTAGAAACATAAATAAAAACAAAACAGTACTTGTGCCAATAAAGCCCCACTCTTCGCCAATAGTACAAAAAATAAAGTCGGTGCTTTGTTCTGGCACAAAGTTGTATTTAGTTTGTGTTCCCTGTAAAAATCCTTTCCCAGAAAATCCACCCGAACCTATTGCAATTCTGGATTGGTTAACATTATATCCAACTCCTAAGGGGTCAGTATTTTTTCCTAAAACTTCGTTTATTCTGTTTTGTTGATGAGTTTGCAGTACATTATAAAATAGATAATCAACCGAAAAAACAAATCCACTAACGCTCATCAGTAATATTGCAAAAAGAATTAGTGTTCTATTTCTGTTTATCAAAAACATTATTGTCATTTGAAGTGAGATTATTCCAACATTTATTAGGATCAAAACAATCTCTTTACCAAAAAAAATATCGGTATAATTTAACAATACAATTGAGACAGACGAGTAAAGTAGGAAAGAATAAAAAATTATTCTAGAATTAATATTTCTGCCACTTGTTAGTAAATAACCTATAACACTTGCAATTATAATTGTTATTACCAGTACTTCTAAGTTTGTAACAAGGGCGAGTATAAATAAGGCAATTAAGGCAAAAGAAGTAATAAACAATACTTTATTAAAGCCCTCACGATAAAGTACAAAAACAAAGGAAAAAAACACAAGTGCAGAACCTGTGTCGTTCTGAATAAATATCAATAATACTGGCAAAGCTAATAAGGTAAAAAGGATAAAGACACTTTTAGGTTTTTCCCATGAAAAGCTTACACTACTTAGGAATTGTGCTAATGCCAGACAAATAGTGATTTTAGTAAACTCTACAGGCTGCATTCGAAAAGAGCCAATTTCAAACCATGATTTTGATGTATTAACTTCAATTCCCACGAATAATACTAAAACTAGTAATATAATTCCAATGCCATAAAAGGGGTATGCAAAAGCCGAATAAAACTTACTATCAATAATTAAAACAATAAAAATAAGAAATACCGCAGCACTTATCCATATTAATTGTTTTCCGTATCTTTGCGTGAAATCAAATATATTTGCATGGTTTTCATCATAAACGGCTGAATAAATATTTATCCAACCAAGAAAAACCAAAACAAAATACACAGCAATTGTTATCCAGTCGAGATTCAGTAATATGTTACCTCTCTTATTCGGCATTTTTGTCTTGTTTACTTATAAAATCTTCGTCAACGATACGTTTTTCTAAGTTTAGATTAGAAACGTCTCCTTTAATATAATATTCTATCATTAGCCTTGCGATTGGAGCAGCCCAAACGCCACCAAATCCTGCATTTTCGATATAAACTGCAACTGCAATTTGTGGTTGGTCTTTAGGAGCAAATGCAACGAAAATCGAGTGGTCTTCGCCATGCGGATTTTCTGCTGTTCCAGTTTTACCACAAACTCTGATATCGTTTATTCTGGCGTAATAACCTGTTCCAAACTCTTCATTTACAACGCTTTCCATCCCATTAGCTACTATTTCAAAATAACTTTTATCGAAGGGAGTAAATATTTTTTGTGTATTAGTTCCTGTTGTAGGATTATGATCTATTTCTTTAACAATATGCGGATTGTAATAAAAACCTCTATTTGCAATTATAGCACAAAAGTTTGCCATCTGCAAAGGAGAGATTAGCAATTCACCTTGACCAATACCAAGCGAATATATGGTGCTAAAAGCCCAACTATGTTTACCGTATAGTTTGTCATAAAAATCGGCTCCTGGGACTTGACCTTTGTTTACTCCTGGTATTCCGATGTCATAAGCACGATCGAAACCCAAAGCCACAATTTTTTCTTTCCACATATCAAGTCCTATTCTTGAATCACGGAATATGCTTTTTTCAATTCCTCTCTGCACCAGTGTTTTGAAAACAAAATAAAAGTATGGATTACAAGAATATTGTATGGCTTTTTCTACTCCATTTGCAGGAGGGTGTCCGTGACACCCCACAGTTGATATGTCGCAAGGATACGAAGTGTAAGGTTTTAAAACTCCTTCTTGTAAACCTACAATTGAAACTGCCAGTTTAAAAACTGACCCAGGGGGATATGTGGAGGATATTGCTCTATTTATTAATGGTTTACTCTTATCATTTATTAAGCTGTCATAATTGCTTCCTCTATCTCGCCCCACCAGTAATTGTGGATCATAATTAGGACTTGAAACGAGTGACAGTATTTCTCCACTTTCGGGCTCTATCGCAACTATACTACCGATTTTATTTTGCATCAGATACTCTCCGTATCTTTGTAGTTCTGCGTCAATTGTGAGTGTAAGATCCTGTCCTGGTATAGACAAAGTATCATACATGCCCCCCATATACGAGTCTTTAATATTACCATAAACATCAACTAAATATACTTGTATGCCCTTTTCTCCACGTAATATTTTTTCGTAGTATTGTTCCACTCCACTTTTTCCAGTATAGTCTCCCCCAGAGTAATATGAATCAGATTTTAAAGTTTCTAGACTTACTTCACCCACATCACCAAGTATGTGTGCTGCAATCCCTTCTTTGTATCTTCGAAGTGTTCGGTTTTGCACAAAAAAACCGTAGTATTTATACATATGCTCTTGTAGTTTTGCATATTGTGTAGCTGTTATCTGTTTGTAAAATAATGACGGCCTATAGCCTGAATACTCACGACTGTATTTTAGACGTTCACGAAAGTTTTCAATATTTATTTCTAAATCGGAGCAAAGAGAAAGTGTGTCAAACTCTTTCATATTGCGTGGGATAAGCATAAGGTCGTAGGCAGCTTCGTTAGATACTAACAAAACCCCATCACGATCATATATTAGTCCTCTTGAAGGATAAATAACAATTTTGCGTTGGGAATTGTTATCTGAAGAAATCTTTAGTGAAACATTAAGTATCTGAAGATTAAAGAGTTGTATCCATATTATTAAAAATAGGACGACCACAATTCCAATAATTGCATATTTTCTATCTTTAATAGTTTTCATAATTAATCTCTAGCAAATAGAAAGTGTCCTAAACTTACAAAAAATAAACTTACTATGGTACTTAAAACTACTCGTAATAATGTAAAAAAGAAAAAAGAAAAGCTAAATAATTCTAAGTAAAATAAAAATAGGTGATGTGTAAATATTAAAAATCCAGCATACTTTAAAAACCAAAGTAGTCCATAATTTCGAGCAGATAAGTCTTTGCTTGGTTCATAATCGTCTCGTGGTGCAAAAAACCGTAATACGAAAGGTCTTAAATATGCAAGTAACACCGTTGCAGCTGCATGTAGGCCTTGTGTCGAATTAAAAATATCAACACATAATCCCAATAAAAAAGCTAATGCCATTACGGTGTATTTATTTGCGTTTACAGGTAATAACAGAATAAACAGGAAATACACAGATACGGAGAAATAGTTAGTAATATATATTCTATCAAAAATGAGTGTCTGGACTAAAACAGAGACCACAAAGAGCAATATATATCGTATGTTTTGTTTAATCATTTTCCTCTGTTATTAGATTGCTAATATTCACTTGTTCGGAGTTATTATTATTAATAATCACATATACGTAACTAATATTGTTGTAGTCGGTATATAAGCTCACAGCAATTTGATAAAAGCCGCTCGATTTGTCTTCGGTAAAAGAACTTACTATACCTACTGGAATTCCTTCGGGAAATATTGACGAATATCCGCTGGTAACAATTTCATCTCCGATGTTGAGATTAACATAACTAGGAATCTCATCAAGCTTTGCAACATTATTATTATCTCCGTCCCAAGACATAGATCCAAAATATTCGTTTTTCTTTAATTTTACACTAATTTTAGTATTTATATTTATTATCGGCATAATCGAGGAGTACTTGTCTGAACAATCATACACTATCCCAACTATTCCATTTGGTCCGACCACTCCCATTTCTTGATCCAGTTTGTGCCTTTTACCTTTATTTATTGTTAAAGAGTTTTGTATGGAGTTTACTTTAGCACTTATAACTTTTGCAGATACATATTCGAACCCACTTTCTTCTATAGCAGGAATATTGTCTTTTCTGTATCGCTCTAACTGGTTTCTAAGTCTTTCGTTATCAGCAACTATACTATCGTTTGTGTGTTTTAAGCTAAGGTACTCAGTAATTCCATTCCATTGTTCGGTAATGCTAGCTGTTAGTCTATTAGATGAGTTTAAAAAACTTACTTTATGGTAGTTATTTGCAGTAAAAATAAGAGCAAAACACATTATCTCGAGTAATATGAAAACAATAGTGTATAAATATTTTACAATAAAGTTTAATAAGTTCTTCATTTATTAGATCATCGTATCAGAAATTGAAATTTATCAACGTTTTTAAGTGCTATACCTGTACCACGTGCAACAGCATGCAACGGGTCTTCAGCAATATTTACGGGAATATTTGTTTTGTCAGATAAACGTTTGTCTAATCCCCTAAGTAAAGCTCCTCCCCCTGCTAGGTAAATACCTTTAGTGTATATATCCGAATAAAGTTCTGGTGGCGTAAGTTCAAGCACAGCCATAATTGCCGATTCTAATTTAGAAATAGATTTATCAAGGCTATGAGCAATTTCCTGGTATGAAACTGGTATTTCAATTGGTAATGCTGTCATTTGATGTGGTCCACGAACGATGTAATCAGCTGGCGGATTTTCCAGTTCAGGAATTGCTGCTCCAACGTTTATTTTGATTTGTTCGGCGGTTCTTTCACCAATCTTAATATTATGTTGTCGTCTCATGTATTCCTGGATATCGTCAGTAAAGTCGTCGCCAGCAATACGAATAGATCTATTACATACTATTCCTCCAAGAGAAATAACAGCAATCTCGGTAGTTCCACCACCAATATCAACAACCATGTTGCCATGAGGTGCTTCAACATCTAATCCTATACCTATTGCGGCAGCCATTGGCTCATATATCATGTAAACTTCCCTACCGCCAGCATGTTCTGCTGAGTCTCTCACTGCACGCAATTCAACCTCTGTACTGCCCGAAGGAATACACACTACCATTTTAAGAGAAGGATTAAACCAATTTCGATTTTTATTCAACATTTTAATCATCCCTCTAATCATGAGTTCAGCTGAATTAAAATCAGCAATTACACCATCACGTAAGGGTCTTACTGTTCTAATACCCTGATGTGTTTTACCTTGCATTTGACGAGCTTTTTGCCCAATTGCAACAACTTTACCTGTTCGCTCATCAAGTGCAACAATGGAAGGTTCATCAACGACAACTTTATCGTTATGAATTATTATTGTATTCGCTGTGCCAAGGTCAAGTGCTATTTCTTGCTGTAAGAATGAAAAAAGTCCCATAATTGTTGTCCAAATTTATATGCGTGAAATATACACAATCTTTAAAAAATATGCAAAACAGAAAATATTTAAACTGCTTTTTTTAAACTATTGATTGTTAGGCACATACAACAAGTAGCCGCGAAAAAAAAATGATTATTTATAAAATATATTAAACAAACAACAAAAATAAGTCTGACTTTGTTAAAAAGTGCATAAAACCGATATTATATTTTAATGTTTAAAATGTCTAATTCCTGTGAACGCCATTGCCATTTTATTTTCGTTACAAAAATCTATGGTTTCTTGGTCTCTAATTGACCCTCCTGGCTGTATTACCGCCTTAATTCCTTCTTTATGTGCAATTTCGATAGAATCGCTAAAAGGAAAAAAAGCATCTGATGCTAAAACTGCTCCACTGAGGTCGAAACCAAAATTTTTAGCTTTTTCGATTGCTTGTTTGAGTGCATCAACACGCGATGTTTGTCCAGTACCACTTGCTAACAACTGAGCATCCTTTACAAGAACTATTGCATTTGATTTGGTATTTTTCACTAATTTATTTGCAAATAATAGATCATTTATTTGGTTATTATTTGGTTGTTGATTTGTTACAATTTTGAGATCTGAAGCTAATTCAATTTTGGCATCTCTATCTTGTACCAATACACCATTTAGTACTGTCCTGTACGTATTTTTAAGTAATCCAAAGTCTTTTTGGATAAGTATAATTCTGTTTTTCTTTTGTTTTAGTAATTCAAGGGCGTCTTCGGTGTAATCGGGAGCAATAATAATTTCGAAAAATATTTTATTTATTTCTTCAGCGGTAATTTGATCTACAATTCTATTAGAAATAATAATACCACCAAAAGCTGAAACAGGATCGGAAGCAAGGGCATCTTTCCAAGCAGTTACAAGAGAGTTTCGGGAGGCCAATCCGCAAGCGTTATTATGTTTTAAAATTGCGATTGTAGTCTCATCAAATTCGCTAATAAGATTAATGGCAGCGTCAATATCCAAAATATTATTGTAACTAATTTCTTTGCCATGTATTTGGTCAAACAATTTCTCAAAGTCTCCAAAGAAAAATGCTTTTTGATGAGGGTTTTCTCCATATCTAAGTGACCTACCACAAGAATGAGATACTTTAAATTCCGAATAACTATTATCATCAAACCAGTTAAAAATTGCCGTGTCATAAGCCGCACTTACTCCAAACGATTGGCGTGCAAACATTTTACGTGTTTCTAAATCCGTATAACATTTGTTTTCTTCTAACAGGCTATGTAAATTATGATATTGACCTCGATGCGACACCACCAAAACATCTTTGTAATTTTTGGCAGCAGCTCTTATTAATGAAATGCCCCCAATATCAATTTTTTCAATAATAACTTCTTTATCAGTTTCGTTTTCTGTTGTCTTTTCAAACGGATATAAATCAACAATTACCAAATCAATTTCGGGGATATCATATTTATTTGTTTCAATAACATGCTCCTGGTTATCTCTAATAGATAATATTCCTCCAAAAACTTTTGGGTGAAGGGTTTTAACTCGCCCGTCCAGTATTGATGGATATCCTGTGAAATCTTCAATTTGGGTAGCAGGAATTTCTAATGATTTTATGTAATTAAATGTGCCACCTGTCGAATAAATTTTCACTCCATAATCATGAAGACATTTAACAATTACATCAAGACCATCTTTATGATACACTGAAACTAAGGCTGATTTGATTTTCTTTTGCATAAAATTAAAAATTAATTGTAAAATTTATTTTTATCAAAAATACATCTTTTAAGTCTTTTTTTATCAGGATTAACAGATAAAAATAAAAAACAATTTTACAAAGAGTATAAGTTTTTGATACACAAAGGTATAGGTTTTTGAAAACTTATTTTATGTCTTTCTTATTTATGCTTAGGGTTTTACAATTTTTTAGTTTGCTGTTTTATTACTTTTGGTTTTTTATATAAATAAGACAGTCCTAGTCCAATAACTAGGAGTACACTACTAATTCCAAAAGCATAGAATCCTGCCTGTTCTGGATAATTGTCCGTCATAAATGCTACAATTTGCGGTCCAACAACTCCACCTACACCCCATGCGGTAAGCGCTGCTCCGTATAAAGCAGGCATTAGCTTGGCTCCGTAACTATCGTTAATGAGCGAAGGTATAACTCCAAAACCACCCCCATAACATAGCAGCACGATACAAACAAGTACAAAGAACCAAACTGGATGAGAAACAAAAATGAGTGTTATAAAAATTAGAACTTGTAGTGCTAATAATATTCTAAACGTGGAGAAACGTCCAATCTTATCGGAAATTGCTCCCCAAAAGAATCTGCCCAATCCGTTGAATATCGAGCTAACAGCAATTAATGTTGCTCCAGCTGCATTTAGCATGATTATTACCTCTTTATCGTCAAAATTGGTTGTTGGAGGCATGCGAAGTTTTAACATATCTTGTAGCAAGGGCGATTGGAAGGAGATAAAAACCATCCCAGCCACAACATTTATCATAAACATGAGCCAAATGATGGTAAATGATTTTGAGAATATATACTTTAGCGGAGATAAATCTTTTGAAGCAAGGGTCTGTTCAGATTTTGTTTCTTTGTTATTACTTGGAGGCATTTTTAGAAACGAGGTACAGAATGGTAGCAAAACAATTAGAGTGAATCCAATATATAAGAACGTTTTGCTCAAATTTTCATTGCTTAGTTGCAAAAAAAGTGGAGCCAACAATTTAGACATTACTAATGCTCCCAAACCAAATCCCATAATTACAATACCAGTAGCCAGACCTTGCTTTTTTGTAAACCATTTAGATACAGTAGCAACAGGTGTAACATATACAAGACCTAAGCCACTGCCACCCAATACTCCAAAAGCGAGGTATAAAAGCCATAAACTATTTGACGATAGGGCATAGCTAGAGATTATGTATCCCAAAGCATAAAATACTCCCCCTGTGATTGCTAATTTGCGTGGGCCATATTTGTTGATTTTTATTCCTCCCCATGCTGCACTGACACCCAACATAAAAATAGAAATACTAAAGACCCATGCCACTTCTGTATTTGACCAACCAGACAATTTTGTTATAGGAATTTGAAAAAAACTCCAAGCATATACAGTTCCTATACACAGGTGAGTAAGCGTACCCATAATGACTATGAGCCATTTTTTATCAATCTTAGTTCTCTTCATATCTTTACAGTGTGCAACACAATTTTATAAAATTAAAAAGCTTGTTGATACAAATATAAACAAAAAAAGACATCTCCCTAATCTCTTTGGTTTCAATGATTTTGAGAAGTTATTATCGGATCGACAATAACCTTATCTTTTGTTTGGTATTGTTAGGCATAGATGGTCTGCAAACCCAGTGCCAGCCTCAGTATAAGTATTGTAAGCGGCATCAACGCCAAGATTTCTCAATTCACTTATTTGGTCGTCATGAACACCTGTTGCAGCAATACTTCCTTTATATCCGATAGTTTGCAACCTGTCGATTGCTATTAGCTTAGCATTAAAGTTGTCCATGCAAAATATTGCAATTTTTACTTGTTCGGCATTTTGGTGGTCTCGTTTTACTGAATCCCAGAACTCAATATCTGTTGCATCGTCATGTAAGACGTTTCTTCCAGCATTTCTATGTTCTAAAACTTTATCGTTATCAATATCTATTGCTAAAACGGTTTTACCGTATTTTTTGCTCAGTTGATCATAAACAGCAGTACCTACTCGTCCCATTCCAAATACTAATATTTCGGCTTCACCAATATCAAAAGTTTTATCGTATTCTAGCCTTAATTTGGTTTCAAAAAACTTTAGGTGTTTTCTTACAAATGCAAATATTTTATGTCCTTTAGCATTTAATGGAGACGCTACTATAAATGATAGAGACAAGGCAATAGCAACGATTATGAGCCAATCGGCAGGTATCATTCCGGTTGATACTGCAATTGCAATTACGATAAGGCCAAACTCACTATAGTTCGACAATCCGAGAGTTGCAAAAAACGCAGTTCGTGCTCGTACCTTAAATCTAGTAAATACTAGAAAATATACAATAATTTTGACATTAATGAGTAAAGCTACAATGATAGCAATAGTAAGGTGATCTAGTGTTGGTAGTCCAATTAATCCAATAGAGAGAAAGAACCCGATAAGGAAAAAATCCTTAAAACTGATAAGGTTTTGATATAGTTCATTTGCCTTCTTAGTGTTTGAGAGTAAAATACCCATTATCAGAGCTCCAAGATCATCTTTTATCCCAACGAATTTAAACATCTCTGCTCCGAGTACCAGAGCAACAAAAAATCCAAAAAGCACAAGCAATTCTCCATGACCAATTCTTTTCATTAACCAGACCAATATTGGTTTAATAATCATTAGTACTACTGGAAGTGCTAAGGCATAAATTTTTGGGATTTCTCCTGCTGCAAAAACGAGAAAAATTACGGCAAAGATGTCCTGCATTATCAGTACTCCAATTGCCAAAATACCGTGGTAGGAGTTAAATTCGCCAAGGTCTTCAAAAACTTTTACAGCAAAAACTGTGCTTGAAAAACTAAGAGCAAAAGCTATAATAAGTGAGTTTTGCCAATCCAGCTCACTAAAGAAATTTAA
>CAYNKH010000062.1:0-15538 GCA_964397745.1 uncultured Bacteroidales bacterium
TACACAGTGTTTTGACTGCTTTTGTTAATAACTTTGTTGCGGATTTAAGGTATTAAATCAATATAATCATAAAGCACCACATTTATAATAATTAACTTTATCTCGACTACGCCACGCTATGCGATTAACTCGTTTGTTTTGTGTATCAGTTTGTCCTATGGTCTCAGGAAATAATTTTTAATGCATAACGCAAGAGTCTGATGTTAAGATGTTTGCGTGCAATTTCGAAGATAGGATTACTGATACTACAATACTTACTTAATCCGTTAGTAATACAGATATATAAAGCTGATGAAAATCTAAAAGTACAAAATGGTATCATCATAAATCCGCTAGGTCAGTTGTTCTGAGTTTATTATTGTTGGAAAACTTAAAAAACAACAACAATATGTTTATCAGTAAATAATACGAGTTATTATAAACAAACTTGTGAAACTTGACAATAAAGGATGTAATTATTTAAACATGCAGTAATACAGTAGGTTAATAATCTTTTAACGATTCTGGATTTTCAAGCTTTTTAGCCCTATCATTATTAAAAACATTTTTTAAGCTTATGTTAGAGCCTGCCACAAGTATTGTTGTGTCGGTAGTGTTTTTTAAAAGGTCTTTGAGAATATTATTTGCATCTTTTTGTGATATCTTTGAAATAAAAAAACAAACTAAATATTTGCAATGCAGTGTGTTGGCTGTCTTTATTACATCAATTGTTGGTACGTTTTGACCAATATAAACAGGGTTTTCTCCTTTAGATTTAAGTAAATAATATGAGTAAAGCAGACCCAATTCGTGATATTCATTTTCGGGAAGGAACAGTAGATACTCCGATTTGTGGTTTATGATTTTTGGTAATTTATCTATTTCTGCAAAAAGCTTCTGTTTCAAAAGATTTGAGACAAAATGCTCATGTGCTGGGGTAATTGAGTTTGTTTGCCAAAGCATTCCAATTCTATCAATAAGTGGATAAATGAGCAATTCAACTGTGTTTTCAAAACCATCAGATGCTATGTTATCTTCAAGTATTTTCATAAATCCTAAAGTATCAAAGTTTATCATATTTATGATTAGTGGTTCAATAAGAGATTTTTTGATTATACCGTATTTGCTTAGTACTAATCTGCTAAGTTCAGCTTCGTTGTATTTGCTTAATTGGGATATTTTGTAACCTAATTTTATTAATATGCCGATATTCAAAAGCTTCTTTAAATCATTATCAGTATAATATCTGATGTTAGTTTCTGTTCGGTGTGGCTCTAAAGTATTGTATCTTTGTTCCCAAATTCTTATTGTGTGTGCCTTGATACCAGAGATTAATTCTAAATCTTTTATTGTGTAGTATTGTTCGCTGACAATCTTGATATTATCAATATTTTTAGCTTTCATAAACTAATTCTGTTTGTTGTTTAACATATATAACATAAAATTAAACAAAAATGTTTAATACGAAGAATAAAGTGTAGATTTTTTATGAATTTTGAACGAACTTGATAATATTTTTAATTCCCTTGTCAAATTCTTCTTTTTCTCGGGCGATATTAATTCGAATGTACTGTTTCCATTCTTCTCCAAAATGTTGTCCAGGAATTATGGCTGTTTGATGTTTTTCGTAGAGATTGAGTCCAAATTGTAGTCCATCATTAAAGTTTGCAGGAAGTTTTGCCCAAATAAAATAGCCTCCGTCTGTTGGTAAGCAGTCGAATTTATTATTGTTAAGTAAGTTTTCTGCAAAATCCATATTGTCGAATATTACATTTTTGATTTCATCAATGTAATTTTGTGTATTGCCAGCTTCGAGATATCTTGCAAGAGCTTCTTGAAAAGGTGCGGGACTTGATAAACCGATATAATCGTGAATATATGATGTTTTTTCGACATGCGAATTGTGACAGAAGAAGTAGCCTATTCGCCAGCCCGTAATTGAGAATTTCTTTGAAAAACTATTTACATAAAAAATATATTCAGAAATAATGTCTGTGGGATAATATGGTTTTTTTTCGGTAAGATAAAGGTCTTTGTAAACTGCATCAATAATTAGAAATATCTTATTTGTATTACAAATATTAATCAAGAAATCAAATTCGTCTTTAGTTAAAATCTTGCCGTAAGGATTCCCTGGCGAGGCTAAAAAAATCAGCTTTATTTTGTTTTGAGAGATACTTTTCAGCAACTCGTCTTTGTCAAAATATGAATTAGTTTTGGTGCTTACCGAGTAAAAATTATTGCCAAATATTTTTGGTAAATGGATATACGATTCGTAGGCAGGCGAGAATGCTAAAACATTTAGTTTTGATTTTAATTTGTTGTTAAGATAAGTGTAAATTAGAGAAATTGCCTCGGTAGCTCCGTTTGTTACGAATAAACTTGTTTCGGCGTTTACCTCTGGATACATTTTTAGAATTTCGTTTCTAAGTTTTAGATTGCCTAATCCTGGAGCATATTGATGGAAATCTTCGCATATTGTTTTGCTGAGTATTTCGATTAGTTCTTTAGGTGGTTGAAAACCAGGTATGCCTTGAGCAAGATTAATTCCTCCCTTTGTTTTAACAAGATTACTAAAAAACCCAATTAACGAACCGCTTATTTTTTGATTATTTACCATGAATTACATAATTTGAACATTAATTAAATTCAAAGAGTTTTTTTTGATGTTTTTATTTATTGTATGATTTTATTACCTCCTCAGACACGATATCAATATCCAATACAACAAAACCATCAACTGAGTAGTTGAAATCGGGATCTACATTAAAGTCTAGTATTTTCCCACCAAGCGACAAGTATTTTTTAATCAAAACTGGCACTCCAAAACCATTTATGTCTATATCTCTTATTAATCTATCTAATGTTGCAATGTCGTTACCAAAACTATTAAGCAATATTTCGTGGTGATGATCTAATTGGTAAGTGTAAGGTGTTTTACACTCTATCATTGGTGTTAACTCATCCCACTGATGTTTACGTTTTAAATACTCAATCATTAGAATTTTAGAGTTTTCCGAATATAAACTCGAAATACTTACTGGTCCAATTAGGTATTGGTATTGTGGGTGTTTTTGAGTTACAACATAAATCCCTTTCCATAGCAAAAACAATGGTAAAGCTTTTCTTTGATATTGTTGGACAATAAATGAGCGTCCCATTTCCATGGATTTTTCTAAATAAGGGATAAAATCTTTTTTGAGCTTAAAAAGAGTGTTGATGTAAAATCCGTCAACTCCTTTTTCTTTTAGAATATCCATTCCCATTCCTATTCGATAAGCCCCTACTAAACAATCTTCATTATCATCCCAGATAAAAAGATGTTTGTAATAAGGGTCAAAACCATCAGTATCATACTCCTTTCCAGTTCCCTCGCCTATTGTACGGAATGTAATCTCTCTTAGTCGCGAAATTTCTCTAAAAACATTTGGTATTTCTTGTGTTGCAGCAAAAAAACATAAATAGTTGTCCGTTTTAAAAAGAAGATTATTCGATGAAATAGCTTTTATTTCGTTAGCTAAAACTTGTTTTTCAGTTTCGTGTATTATTTCTTTAGCTTGAGAATCTTTATTTTCTTTATGTCTTTTTAGCATGCAATCATCAGCAAGGCAGTAGGTTTTAGCTTTAAGAAGTTTTGCCAAATCTTTGTTGTTATCAACTGACTTTAAAAATTTATTAGTAGAGTGACCGCTAAATCTGATGTAAACATTGGTGTTTTTTTTCTTTAGTAATTCACAAGGCAACATTGCTGTTCTTAAAGCTGGGTGTATTTTACCCATAAGGTGGAATAACCAAGAGTTTTGACCCGATATATATCCCGAAATTACTGGAGTATCATAAGCCTTTATTAGTTTCATCATATTTGATTGCCAGTCTCTATCTTCAACATTTTTAGAGCCCTTATACCTTGTTGAAACCTCTCCAGCTGGAAGCAAACAAACAGCATTTCCGCTTTCTAAATGCTTGTACATTTCTTTTAGCCCCGAAAGGCTTGAAAAATCTTTTTTACGTGTTTCAAATGGGTTGACCTCGAAAAGATATGGTGCTATTGGCTCGATTCGCCTGAGAAGAAAATTTGCTATGAATTTTGTGTCGGGTCTAAGTTCAAGAACAGTTTTAGAGATTGTGAGTGCATCTAAACCACCATAGGGATGATTAAAAAGGAATACGACAGGTCCTGTTTTAGGAATTAGTTTGATATCATCATTGTTTTTTAACAATTTGATATTCTGATGTTTAAGGCAATTTTCAGTAAACTCTTTAGCTGTTTCAGCATAACATTTGTCATACATTCTATTTAATCTATTAATACTGAAGACAAGCATTACTAAACTCGAAATAATACCTCCAAAAAAACCTTTGAGCTTTAGTCCGGCTTGAATTTCTTTTTTGCTAACAATTTTATGTTTTGTTTTAGACACCTTGTGTGTGTTTTTTTAAGATTACAAATATGCAACAATTAAGCTTAATAATGAAGAGAAATGACAATATTTTAAAAGATGGTTTAGAACTTTGTCTTTATACTTACGCTATACCTTTAATCGGTTGATGATTGCGAAGATTTATCTATGAGAAAAGGAATGTAAATTATGAATAGAATTGCTCCTGAAATAAAGATTGTAATTCCAGTCATAATAAACGCAGTCTGTAGTGAGTACAAATCGGCTACCCAGCCGACCATTGGTCCAAAACCCGCAAAGAAGATTCTAATAGTAAAATTACGAATAGATAGAACCGTAGCTCTAATTTCGGGTTTGCATAATCTATTGATATAATCTTTTAGTACTGGAGTAGCAACTCCTCGGGCAATGTAAAATAACCAAATTATTAAAAATACAATTTTTAAATCTGTTATTCCAATAAAAACGTATGAGCCACTGATAATTATTAGGATAAGTAATAGTGTTAAAAAACTCCCAAAATATTTTTCAAGTTTATAAGCAAAAATTGTTGCTATTCCAACGCTTAGGTTTAGCACCGACCAAGCAATGCCAATTTGATATTCCGAGAAGTTTTGAACATCTTTTAAATAAGCCTGAATAAACCAAGCCATCGTTAATGTGGCACATCCAATAACAGATGAGAAAAATATATTTATAGACAAATGTCTTGATTTAAATAAGGAGAATTTAACAATAGATAATATTTGTGTCAGAGCTTTGCTTTTATTTTGTTGCACACGATAAGGTTCTATAAGCATAATGGCTGCCGGAATAGCAAGAAAAGCAATTGCTGTTTGCCAATAAAAAGGTGTGCGAAGGCTTATCTCAGCCAGAAAACCACCAGCAACAGCTGCAATAGTTTCGGCAAAATTACCAATTGATAAAATGCGTCCTTCGTACTTTACATAGTGTTTTTCTTTCCCATTTAGTTTTAAACTGTCGTATAGCAAAGCGGAGTCGCTTCCACTAATAAAACTTTGACCGATGCCAAGTATTAACTCAGCAATTAAAAAACCGAAAAAACCGTAACTAAAACTGTAAACAGCAAATCCTAATGTTCCTAAAATTGCACCGAGGATAATTGTGTTTTTTCTGCCCCATACATCAGCAAGATAGCCAGAAGGAATTTCGAGTACAATTATTGCTATCGAATATATTGCTTGTAATGTTAAAACATCTCGTAAACTTAGCCCATTTTCTTGATAAAAAAGTACAATTATGGGCATATACAACATAAACCATTTGGCAATTTTAATTAAATATAGCAGGCTTATGTTTTTACTATATGCTTTCACCTTTTGTGATTTTTGACAAAGATATAAAAAGCTATTAGAGTTTTATGGATTGTAAAATATTTGTGTTTAAAATCCTATATGTCGAACTCAGATTTATAGTAATCCAATTATATTGCTTTAACTGATATTAAATTGTGGATAAAATTTTAAAATTATGATTGTGCAATTATGTTTAATTAAGTAGGATTGATTACTTTTGTGCAAGAAAGAAAATAAAGTATGGAATTCAACAATATACTTAACGATTTAAAGAATAAGATTTACAAACCCATTTATCTGTTTTATGGTGATGAGGGATATTTTATTGATGAGCTTACTAATTTTATTGCGGCAAATGTTTTAACCGAATCCGAAAAAGCATTTAATCAGACAATTCTTTATGGTAAGGATGCTAATGTTTATTCCATAATTGAACAAGCACGTCGTTTTCCGATGATGGCTAATTTGCAGGTAATAATTGTTAAGGAGGCACAGCAAATTGATAAATTTAAAAATTTTGAGACATACATTCAAAATCCTGTAAAATCGACTTTACTTATTTTCAGTTTTAAAAACACTGCTAAATTTGATAAGCGTACAAAAATCTATACGCAGATTTCAAAGCAGGGTGTAATTTACGAATCTAAAAAGAAATATGAACGAGAAGTTTATTCGTGGATAACTTCTAAATTAGCAAATGAAAATCTTACTATACATCCCGAAGCATTACGATTGCTTTACGAGAGCATTGGAGCCGACCTTTCCAGATTAGCGAGCGAAATAAAGAAACTTAAAATTACTGTCCCCGATGATAGAACGCAGATACAGAAAGACGATGTGGCACAAAACATTGGAGTAAACAGAGATTTTAATGTTTTTGAACTTCAAAAAGCTCTTAGTAGTAAAGATAAATTAAAAGTTTATAAAATTGTTGATTATTTTGCAAAAGATAAAAAAAACAATCCGCTTATAGCAACAGTTGCCCGATTATTTGAATACTTTAAAAAAGTTCTTATTTACCACAGTCTTAACGATAAAAGCCAATATAATGCAGCGGCGGCTTTGGGAGTAAATAAATATTTTGTTGATGAGTATAAATTAGCTGCAAATAATTATAGTCTTGGCAAATTAATTAGTATTATTTCATATTTACGCGAAACAGACGCAAAACTAAAAGGAGTTGGAGCGGTTAATCCTGAAGATGGAGACCTCGCTAAAGAACTGTTTTATAAGATTTTACATTAAATGAACAAAATAATTTTACTTATACTTATTGTAACAGGAATTGTTACGTACTTGTCGTGGCAAAAGAAAGGGCTGTTTTCAAAATTACTGTTTTCTCCTTATCTCATATTTAAAAAAAATGAATATCACCGTATTATTACTCATGGTTTTGTTCATGCAAATTGGCCTCACGTACTTATAAACATGCTTGTTTTTTGGTCGTTTGGCTCTGTTTTGCTTGTTTATTTTGATATTTTTTGGGATAGCTTTGGTGATATGCTTTTTATTATTTTTTATCTATTAGCTATTGTTTTCTCTTCATTATTTTCACTGTTTAAACATAAAGACAACTCTACTTATTCGGCTGTGGGAGCCTCAGGGGCAGTATCGGCAGTAGTTTTTGCTTCTATCTTTTTTGACCCATGGAATAAAGTTTATTTTTTCGGTATTTTGCCTATTCCAGGTATAGTGTTTGGTGCAATTTATCTTATATATTCATACCGAATGTCAAAACGAGGAAGCGACAATATTGGTCATGATGCACATTTTTGGGGAGCAGTATTTGGCTTTGTTTTTCCACTCATATTAAAACCAGAGCTTTTGCAATATTTTATGAATAGAATAACGACAATCCCATTATGAAAAAGGCAGTTTTTATTGATAGAGACGGCGTTATAAACTATGAGCCAGGACATTATACTTGTTCGGCCGATGATTTTATTATTAATGACGGCGTAGGTGAGGCGATAAACTTACTTAAAAAGCATGATTTCTTAGTAATAGTAATCTCAAATCAGGGAGGGATTGCTAAAGAACTTTATACCGAGAATGATGTATTAGAAATGCACATAAAATTTTGTGAGTATCTTGCTGCTTATAATACGCAAGTTGATGATTTCTATTTTTGTCCGCACCACGACGAATTTGGTAAATGCTTATGCAGAAAACCTCAATCTTTGATGTTAGAAAAAGCAATGGCAATTTATGATATTCAACCATCAGCATCATTTATGATTGGTGACCGCCACCGAGATGTAGAGGCTGCCAAAAGATGTGGAGTTAAAGGGATTATGATAGCATCCAATCAAAATATTTATGAAACTTGTCTAAATATTGTAAATAACAATCTGTAATGGCAAGACACTTAATGATAAATGGCGAAATACTTCCTGCTAATAAACCTTGTTTGTTTGCTAATAATCGAGGATTAAAATACGGAGATGCTTTTACCATAGCTTTACGCGGAAATTCATCAAAAGTCTTCCTTTTTGATCAAAATTATGAGCTTTTCATCAAATCAATGGAAAAACTCAAAATGATAGTCCCAGTTTTATTCAAAAAGTCAATATTTGAAACGGATATTGAATTATTATTGCAAAAAAATCGAATTTATCAAGGGTTTAAAGCTGAAGTTACTGTATTTAGAAACGCATCAGAAACAAAACTGTCTAATGATAATACGGTTTCAATTTTAATTACTGTTAAAAAAACTGAAAAAGAGTGGTTTCAATTAAATAGTAAAGGCCTTAAAATTGATATTGCCGATTGGTTTTATATCCCCGATTTTATTTCAAAAAATAATATTATCTCTATTTTTAGCGAAGAGTTGCTTTTAAGTAACAATTTGCATTTTGCTGATGCAGACCAATGGTTACTAACAAATGAAAAAAAGATTATTTTAAGAACTGCCGATGCAGTATTGTTTTGTGTAAAAGGAAAGTCTGTTTATATTCCTAAAACCATTCTCCCAAATTATTATAAAGTCTTTGCAAATTTTGTTTTAGGTATTCTGCAAAAGCTTGATTATCAAATTTATAAAGCTGACATTACAGATTCTGACTTAGCCGAATTTGATGAATTGTTTCTTGTTGACCCAGTTAATGGTATTCGGTGGTGCCTTGCGTATAAAGAAAAGAGATATTTTCACAAAACTTCAGAAAATCTATTGGACTCTATCAATGAGCGATTGCAAAACAAGCAGGTTTAGCAGATACTTCTTGCGAATCAAATTATTAAAAACATTATTTGTCAATTATTAAAATTTCCACTCTTCTATTTAGGTCTTCTTCACGAAAATTACGCTCCTCAGGGAAACGTTTAAATTCTGACCCCAATCCTACATAAGTCATTCGCTTGGCTTCAACTCCACCTTTTATTAGATATTCATACACGGCTTCTGCTCGATTTGCACTTAATTCATTGTTTTCGTTAATTCTATCCCAACCATCTAAACCATCAGATTGGCAACATATATGACCTTGGATTTCGATTTTAAGTGTAGGATTATTTTGCATTGCTAAAAGTAATTGTTTTAGAGCGTTCTCCGATTCGGATTTAAATAATGGAGTTCCACCATGAAATATAATGTTGTCGAGAATGATGTTTTCACCAATTACAAGTTTTTCATCACTCAAATCTGCAAAAATTGGAATAACTTTGAGTTCTTCTGGAATATCTTCTTGCTCTTCTGCAAAGTTTTGCGTGATATTTTTTTTGTTTTCGCTGTCATCGTGATAAGTAAAAATAAGTTTAGTGGCTCGATGTTGTAAAATCCCTCTATCATCGGGGTTTCTGCGATTTTCGTGTGAGCTAAAAGGATGTATTCCCATGCCTTTACATTCGCTAATTAGATTTTTTGAAACTTCTTGCGAAATAAGAAATGATTTTGTTGCATTTGCACGTTTGTCGGAAAGACGTTTGTTATGGTCGGCAGGACCCAGAAAATCGGTGTAAGAATAAATCTTAATATCTACAACATCATTTTTTAATTTATTGCGGATTTCATTTTTCCATTCTCCCTCTAATTTATCATCATCAATACTATAATAAATAGTTAGCGTATCAGATATTTGAGAAAAACTCAGCGTAGAAATACACAATAAAATCAAAGGGAATATATTCTTTATAAAACGCATAACAGTTTTTTTTTATTAAGTATAAACTCCAAAATTGAGCATTTTATTCTATTATACCAACTAAATTATTAAACAATCCATTTACATAAGGTATTTTGTGATTACAGTGATATTATTTCGCCGAAACAGAATTTTATTTTATTTTTGCATAAAATTGGTCCCATAGTTCAACGGATAGAATAGCAGTTTCCTAAACTGTAGATCCAAGTTCGATTCTTGGTGGGACTACGGTAATAAAACACTAAGCCTGCAATTATGTTTAATTGCAGGCTTTTTTAGGATTTAAATAAAAATAATTTTGCATAAATGCAGGTTTATTTGTAAGCCCAGATAAGTTTGATAATGTAAAAAAACAAGTTGTAAAAATAAGGTTTAATGCTACGTATTTTCTTTATTTGAGATAGTTTTATAGAACTGTGGTAAATTGCAAGAACCTCTACGTAGTAGGTTTAATGCGATAAAGGATTATGTATTTACCTACTATAATATTGCGGTAGCTTTTTTTTGTTGGTAGAAATTTGTTTTCGGGATAGAATTGATGTTGAGTTAAAAGCGTTTTAATAATTTTACGCACATTACCCAGGAATGCATTAACAATGCTTACTCCAAATATTTGCTCTCCAAAATCTACTGTGTTAAAAAGCATTACATCAAAAACAGCAGTAGTAACAATTCGCTTAACATGTTCTTGTTTTTTAGGGATTGTACTTAAGTTAGATTTCTTTCCTGTTGCCATTCTTTGATTTTCTTATCTAATTCTGAAATTGGAGATTTAGTAAATTTCTCAGACTTTTTTACCATATCTTTAAAATCATCTACCGTTATTTCAGGATTTTGGTCTGCTAGTTTGGTCCAGTCTATTTTCTTTTTTGCGGTTTCAGATGCCATAGTAATAGTAATAGTGTTTATTCTTATAACGGCAAAATTAACAAAAAGTTTTCAATGTCCTGGATAAAATCTAATGCAGGTAATCCTCATTGCTCTAATTTTACATGACACACATTGTAAATATGTTTAATTTACTAGTGCGAGGGTTAAAGCCGTTATTTTTTAGTAAATAAATTTCTGCAATCTTTAGTTGGGCCAACATTTCTGCAAATATAGAACATAAAAACTTTTCTAGTTTTTTAAATCATCAAGAGATTTTTTTACAGAATTTTCTTTTTGGTTTTTACCGGCTTCATAAATTTGTGTATTCTCAATTTTATCAGGGAGATATTGTTGTTCTACATAATTAGCTTTAAAAGAATGAGGATACTTATAGTTTTTTCCGTAATCTAAATTTTTCATAAGTTTTGTTGGAGCGTTTCTTAGATGTAATGGCACAGGTAAATCTCCAGTTTCATGAACCAATGCAATAGCTTTATCAATTGCCATATAAGCCGAATTGCTCTTAGGACTTGTAGCAAGATAAATTGTTGCCTCCGATAAGATTATCCGAGCTTCAGGCATTCCGATTTTGCTTACGGCATCAAAACATGCATTTGCAATTAACAAAGCGTTTGGATTTGCAAGTCCAATATCTTCTGCTGCTAAAATAATCAATCGCCTTGCAATAAACTTAACGTCCTCTCCTCCTTCGAGCATACGAGCAAGCCAATAAACTGCAGCATCGGCATCGCTACCACGCACCGACTTAATAAATGCAGAAATAATATCGTAATGCTGCTCGCCAGATTTATCATAAATTGCCATATTCGCCTGCAAGCGGTCAACCACAAGTTTATTTGTAATTGTAACTTTATTTTCTTTTGCCGAACTTGCGATTAGTTCTAAAAGATTAAATAATTTTCGTGCATCTCCACCAGAAAAACGATATAAAGCATCTCTTTCTTTAATCTTAATATTAATCTTTTTTAACTCCACATCTTCTTTTATTGCTTTATCCATAAGCAAATCAATATGCTTTTCTTCCAAGTGTTTTAGCACATAGACTTGACAACGTGACAAAAGCGGAGAAATTACTTCAAAGGACGGATTTTCCGTTGTTGCACCAATCAGCGTTATAGTTCCATCTTCAACAGCACCCAACAAAGAATCTTGCTGAGATTTGCTAAACCTATGAATTTCATCAATAAAAAGTATAGGATTTGATTTTGAAAAGAGATTTTGTTTACTGGCTTTTTCTATAACTTCACGTACATCCTTAACACCACTATTAACAGCACTAAGAGTATAAACTATTCTATCGGAGATACTACTAATAATATTTACCAAAGTAGTTTTACCAACACCTGGAGGTCCCCACAAAATCATTGAAGGGATATTGCCAGATTCTATTGCATTTCGCAAAGTGGCATTTTTGCCGACAAGATGTTCTTGCCCCGCATAATCGTCAAAGCTTGCTGGACGCAAACGTTCTGCTAATGGTTTTGTTGGTAACATATTAAAACTATAATCTGTAAAAATACAAAATTGATTTGAGTAATAGAAATAATGCTGAACAAATAATCTGTTAGTAAATTTATTAATTTAACAGCATTTTTTCAACTTTTTTTGCTTTACTTCGTTATTATAAAAAACAAAGAGCTTAAAATGAGATTCTTTTCTATCGCCATATTGATAATTGGTTCTTTTATTACTGCAATCGCACAAAAGGATAGCACAAATCTTGTTAAATACGACTATAGCTTTTCTTTTAAGGAGGGCATCTATCCTGATTTTAATTCTTTTAGAAACAATGATCCGATACCCTTAGAGGCAATTATTAGTCCTGAATACTCAGATGATTTTTATAATACATTAGACACAGCAAAACACATCGTCTATTATGGGAAATTTGGCTCATCAATTTCGGTTCCAGTCAGAAACATTTGGGGTTACAGCAAAAATGGGAAACCATATATTTTATGGGCAGATAAATTTAACTTAATTCCATTTGTTGGACAGATAACCCACTTTGTTACTACTGTAACGGTGTATTATTCTTCCTATCAAGACCCTTTTTACAATTCATATCAGTACAATTCATACTCAAGAGGATATCAGAGCGAAGAGCTTCGCCAATTTATAATTGATATGCAAACTGGCAAAATAATTGATTACAATCTTAACAATATCGAAACAATACTAAAACGAGATACAGACACGTATAGTGAATTTATGAAACTTCGCAAACGCAAACGGAGCAAACAGATGTTCTATTATGTAAAACAGTATAACGAAAAAAGACCTTTATATATCCCTGAATAAATACACAGAAATGAAAAGAATCCAATCCGTATTATTACTAATTTCGATTTCCTACATTAGTTGTTTCGCACAAATTACTATCCCTGTAGGAACTCAATCGCAACTAAACAAATTTTTAAATTCCAAGACTTATGTGGTTTTAAAAACCGATAGAATGTCCGATTATAATTTCGCCATAAAAGAAGCTATTGAGAAACACTGGACACTAACTGATTATGAATTTGTTTACGAATCTGATTTTAAAAATCTACAAAAAGACCCTAATAAATCTTTTATAATGATTAATCAAGTGTATTTTGAAAAAGATAAGACACAAACTCTTTTTGATTTTATTATTGTAACATTAGGCGGAAAACATCGCAATGCCGACGAAATGCCAACTCTCTGTGCTATTCCGTTATGTTACAAAGGAGCATTAGAGTCCGACTATGATTATAAAATCCCCGCAATGATAAAACATATAGAAAATCATATCTTGACTTGTAAAAATAATCCATCATTAAACCAAGATAATATTGCGGACTATTACATGACCAAATCTGGCAGTCTCAAAACAAAAACATTTTATTTACTAAAAGAAGAAGTAGAACCTAAGGTAAGAACAAAAAACTCATTTGCAGGTGTTTATTCCTATGATTTTGATTATACAACACAAGAAAATATAAAAAACCTCATCGATAATAATACAAAAGATGCTGTAATTCTGCATCTAATTTGTCCTAAACTGAATAGTACACTCTCATACTGCATCAAAATAATTTTAGATACCGAAAACGGATTAATTTTTTACTGGGATCAACACAAAATCAACAAAAAAAATGGAGATTATTTACTTGAAAGTGATCTCAAAAAACTTGCAAAAAAAGAATGAGCTACGACGAAGTATTAGAGTTCATGTTTAACTCGCTTCCAATGTATCAACGCATTGGGGAAGCTGCCTATAAAGCAGATCTTATTACAACCGAGAAATTAGATGAACACTTTAAACAGCCTCATCGAGCGTTTAAAACCGTTCATGTTGCTGGGACAAATGGAAAAGGTTCGGTTTCTCACAGTATTGCCTCAGTATTTCAAGAGGCTGGTTACAAAACTGGATTATATACTTCGCCCCACCTCATCGATTATCGTGAAAGAATTCGTGTTAATGGCGAAATGATATCAAAAGAATTTGTTACTGACTTTATTAACGAAAACATTGAATTATTCATAGAATTAAAACCTTCATTTTTTGAGATGAGTGTTGCTCTTGCATTTGAGTATTTTAGGTTTTGCAAAGTTGATGTTGCAATCATCGAAGTTGGAATGGGCGGACGATTAGATTCAACAAATATTATCACACCAGAATTATCAATTATCACAAATATTGGTTTTGATCACACACAATTTCTTGGTAATACGCTTGATAAAATTGCAAACGAAAAAGCTGGTATTATAAAACAAAACATCCCTCTTGTTATCGGAGAAACCCAAGCTGAAACTACTGATGTTTTTATTGATAAAGCAAAAGAAAAGAATTCTAAAATTATATTTGCCGATCAAAATAAAATTGAAACAAATAATGAATTTGAATTTGCTTTAACTGGCGATTATCAAAAAAAGAATCTTCAAACTATAATATCATCAATAAAAACTTTGAAAGAAATTGGTTTTAAAATAAATAATAAAGATATAATTGTGGGGTTAAAAAATATAGTTTTAAATACTGGTTTTAGAGGTCGGTGGGAGATTACAGAACAAAATCCGCTTACTATTTGCGACACAGGGCATAATAAAGAGGGACTTATTTACACTATTAAGCAACTTAAAGAGCTAAATAAGTCAAAAATAAGATTTGTTTTGGGTTTTGTAAATGATAAAAATGTTGAGGATGTTGTCACACTTTTTCCGAAAAATGCAGAATATTACTTTGCAAAAGCCTCTGTTCCAAGAGCTATGGACGAGAACTTACTTAAAGAAATCGCAGAAAAATTTCAGTTAAAGGGAAATTCGTACCCAAGCGTAATGTTAGCATATAAACAGGCTTTAGCAGATGCTGATACTGAAGATGTTATTTTTATTGGAGGTAGTACTTTTGTGGTGGCGGATTATTTGGGAGAGATCAAAAAGTTTAACCACAAGGGTGGGGTGTCATAAATCGTAAATAAAAACAAATATTTGCTCGTTCCATTAAATAGCTTTATTAATTTTTGCATAAATTAAAATTATAACTTATGGAAGGGGTATCTAAAATGTTAAATAATGACTGGAAAGTGCGTGCTATTGATCGCAGACTTGAAAATAAGGCACTAAAGAAAAGAATTAAAGAATTAACTATCAGTAGAGATGGTTGGAGCAAGAGAGCCGTTGATTCTAAGAACGAAAATATTGTTTTATTAGCAAAGCATAGGCATTGGTCAAGAAAAACTATTAGTTATTTTAGGCGTAAGCTCCCGTCAGGTTGATTTTACTAGACCGCTTCGAATACAAGATATGGAACCAATTATTGTAAAATCGAAAAAGAAATGGACAGGAG
>CAYNKH010000063.1:0-15273 GCA_964397745.1 uncultured Bacteroidales bacterium
TTAAATGCAGTTAGCCCAGGTGGAACTTGGTTTGGAACTGGAGTTGTTGGAAATAATTTTGACCCAAGTGTAGCTGGTGCAGGAAATCATATAATACAATATGATATTACAAATGGAGCTTGTTCAGATTCTGATACAGAAACTATCCATGTTGATGCAATTGTTGATGCCACAATTACTCCTGTTGGTCCGTTTTGCGAAACCGATGCAGCAGTTGTTTTAAATGCTGTTAGCCCAAGCGGAACTTGGTCTGGAACTGGAGTTGTTGGAAATACTTTTGATCCAAATATCGCAGGTGCAGGCGACCATATTATCCAATATGATATTACAAACGGAGCTTGTTCAGATTCTGACCAAATAACAGTTCATGTTGATGCCGAAGTTATTGCCACAATTACTCCTATTGGTCCGTTTTGTGAAACCGATGCAGCAGTTGTTTTAAATGCAGTTAGCCCAGGCGGAACTTGGTCTGGAACTGGAGTTGTTGGAAATACTTTTGACCCAAATATCGCAGGTGCAGGCGACCATATAATCCAATATGATATTACAAATGGTGCTTGTTCAGACTTTGATACAGAAATTATTCATGTTGATGCTATTGTAGATGCCACAATTACTCCTGCTGGTCCGTTTTGTGAAGCCGATGCAGCAGTTACTTTGAATGCAGTTAGTTCAGGTGGAACTTGGTCTGGAATTGGAATAACAGACCCAATTTCAGGTATGTTTTCACCTTCTATTGCTGGCGTCGGAGATTTTTTAATTACTTATAATGTTACTATAGGAGCATGTTCAGATTCAGACCAAACAACAATCCATATTGATGTTTATCCAGATGCCGCAATTACTCCTGTTGGTCCATTTTGTGAAAATGATGCTATAATTACTTTAAGTGCGGCTAATCCGGGAGGAATTTGGTCAGGTACTGGAGTTGTTGGAAATACTTTTAACCCAGGGATAACAGGTCAAGGAAATCACATTGTAAATTATCAAATAGTAAATGGAGCTTGTATTGCATCAGAGCAAATAATTATTCATGTAGATACAATTCCAAATGTCAGTATTACTCCAATAGGTCCGTTTTGCGAAGATCTTGATTTTGCTTATTTAATTGCTGCAAGTCCAAGTGGGACATGGAGTGGAATAGGTGTAACAAATCCTGCAACAGGTCAGTTCTCGCCATTATTTTCTGGTCCTGGTGATTTTCTAATTAGTTATGAAATTATTAATGGAATGTGTTCTGATAATGACTCATTTACAATTCATGTCGATAATGCTATTGATCCAACAATAAATCCAATTGGAGCAATTTGTCAAACTGCAGAACCAATTACTCTCACAGCTGCTAATTCTGGAGGAACTTGGGCAGGACAAGGAATCATAGATTCAATAAATGGAATTCTTGACCCATCGATGGTTGAGCATGGTAATAATACAATGACTTATACAATAGTAAATGGAACTTGTATTTCTACTGACCTTCATATATATCAGGTAGATGCTGCTGTAGATGCAACAATTTTAAGTAATCTTGACACTATCTGTATCGATAATCCCCCATTTGTACTAAACTCTGTACAATCTGGTGGAATATGGTCAGGACAAGGTGTTAGTAATCCAAGTACAGGGGCTTATAGTCCTTTATCAGCTGGAGATGGCACTCACGAAATTGTATATTCATTACAAAACGGTACTTGTACAGATTCCGATACTATTTACATTACAGTTGCCCCCATTCCTGATGCAACAATTATTCCTGTTGGTCCATTTTGTGAAACCGATGCAGCAGTTGTTTTAAATGCTGTTAGTCTAGGCGGAATTTGGTCTGGAAATGGAGTTGTTGGAAATAATTTTGACCCAAGTGTAGCTGGTGCAGGAAACCATATAATTTCTTATTCCATTACTGTTGGTGCTTGTTCAAATATAGATACTGAAACTATACATGTAGATCAAATGGTTGATGCTACAATAAACCCTATTGACCCTATTTGTGAAAATAGTGAACCAATTACTCTTGCAGCCGTTAGTGCAGGAGGAATTTGGACAGGAACAGGCGTTTCTGGTAATCAATTTAATCCTGCCACAGTAGGACAAGGAACATATAATATTACTTATAACGTCTCTAATGGAGTTTGTAACGACACTGATAATGTAGATATCGTAGTTGACGGATATACTTCTGTAAGTATTGACCCAGTAGAATCATTTTGCGAAAACGATGCTTCCGTAAATCTAAGTGCTAATATCGCTGGAGGGAATTGGAGTGGTCAAGGAATTACAGATCCAATAAATGGAACATTTAATCCGTCTGTAGCAGGTGTGGGGATTTTTAATATAGATTATATATTTAATAATGGAGCATGCGTTTCTAATTCATCAATTATTATAACAGTAAATCCAAATCCCGTGGCTATTATAAGTAATTTAAGTTCAATATATTGTGAAAGTGAACAATTTGTTACAATAGTTACTAGTCCTCCAGGAGGAACATTAAGCGGCAACGGCATATCAGGAGCAATATTTAATCCTAGTGTTGCTGGTCCAGGAAATCACATAATAAACTACGATATAACTAATGTATATGGATGTTCAGACAATACTCAAACTGATGTAATAGTTATAGAAAGTCCAATAGTAAGTGTCAGTTTGCCTGATAACGAGTATTGTTTTGATGCTCCTACCGAAACATTATTTGGAACGCCTCCTGGAGGAGTGTTTTCAGGACCTGGTGTTTCTAACACCAAATTCACTCCAACTGAAGCTGGCCCAGGAACACACGAAATTACATATACTTATACTGACGAAAACGGTTGTGTCGGTGTAGCAACATTTATGGTTGAGATTAGTGAACCACTATATCTTGAAATGTCAGGGCAAAACTTAATCTGTTTTGGAGAAAATACTGGTCAAGTCAACGTACTAGTAAGTGGAGGAGTTCCTCCATATACATATTTGTGGGATGATCCAGTAAACTCAACAACAGAAAATATCGACAGCTTACCATCTGGAAACTATACGGTTACCGTAACAGATGCTTGGGGTTGTGATGAAATTAACAATGTCAATATCAGCTCTCCTTCGCAACTTAATGTGTTTATAAGTTCTAGCGAAAACGCAAGCTGTTTTGGTGATTTAAACGCTTCTATTCAGGCAGGAGTCTCTGGAGGCACACCACCTTATTATTATATTTGGGATGATGCTTTATCAAGCACAACATCTTTTCTACATAATATCGGTGCTGGAGATTACAATGTTACCATAACAGATAACAACGCTTGTAGTGGTACAATTGGCAGTACAATATCGCAACCAGATGAAATAATTGCGTCAATTACCAGCTCTACAAATGTAACTTGTAATGGTGGTAATGATGGAACTGCGACAGTAAGTGTTATTGGTGGGACACATCCATATTCATATATTTGGGACAATCCTTCACACACGCCGATATCTACCGCACAACATTTAACTGCCGGGAATTATAGCGTAACAATTACAGACGCAAATGCTTGTACAACAAGCTCATCTGTAAGTATTACCGAACCAACAGAAATTACTTCTACAACTCATACAACAGATGTAATTTGTACTTTCAATCTTGGGTCTGCTTCAATAACTGTAGATGGTGGCGTTACTCCATACTCATATTTATGGTCTAATGGAAATAATACCAATACATCTAATAACCTAAGTGCAGGAAATTATACTGTAACTGTAATAGATAATAATAGCTGTACTCATTCTCAAAGTGTTGAAATAGGTATTTCAGGTTCTATTCATGCAAATATCCGAGAAGTCGAAGGTGTTTTATGTTACGACTCTAACAGCGGAATACTACAAGGATATAGTAATAATGGAGAAAATCCTTTAAGCTACTTTTGGTCAAATGCTGCACGTACTGAGTTTAACAATAATCTGTTACCAGGACACTATGAATTAACAGTAATTGATGATTGGGGATGTACAGGGACAAACTCTTACGATTTAAGCAATGTTTCACAAATTAGCATAATCGAATCTATCGTAAGCGTTGGATGTGCTGGAGATGAAAGTGGAGCAATTTCTGTTCAAGTCTCGGGTGGAACATCTCAATATTTAATAAACTGGAGCACTGGAACATCAGGAGCAAGTATTTCAGGGGTTTCTCCTGGTCATTACAGCTTAACAGTTTCTGATGCAAATAACTGTACAGTCAGTGATACTTATTTCGTTGGAACAGCAACCCCTATTGCAATTAACCTGTTAGCAAAAAATATTAGTTGTTACGGTTACCACGATGGCTCTATTTCGATAAATGCAACAGGCGGTACTCCTCCATTTACATATAACTGGAACTTTGAAGGCAACCCCTTTACTGGAGCAAGCATAAGTAATCTCTATCCTGGATTGTATAATATTACCATCAGTGATGCTCAAGGCTGTAACCTAGATACACTCGTAGAACTAACACAACCCGAAAAACTTGACTATACATTTATTACCATAGATCCAAGTTGCATTGGAAATGATGACGGTTACATCGAAATTGAAGTAATAGGAGGGAGTCCACCATATTTATTCGAGTGGGGGGCTCAAACATCTTCTATTGAATATATTTCGGGTTTAGTGGAAGGAAATTACTCATTTACAATTATCGATAATTATGGTTGCTTACTTGAAACTGAAAGCATTAAACTAATAGATACAGATGTTGACTGTCTCACAATTCCAAATGCGTTTACTCCAAATGGTGACGGTATAAATGATACGTGGATAATTGAAAATATTGAAATGTTCCCATGGGCACTAATACAAGTTTTTAACAGATGGGGACAATTAGTATTTGAAGGATATGGTGCAGGAAAACCTTGGGATGGAACATGGAATGGGAAAATCGTTCCAACTGGCTCATACATATATACTGTTGATATATTTAATGGGACAAAATATTGCGGAATTGTTACAGTAGTTCAATAAACTTGTAACAAAAATTAAAACAAACTTAAAATTGGTGTTTTAGATTGCTCGTAAACTTGGTTTTTTTAATTACTATTTAACAATTAATTCGGTAGTTCTTGTTTTAACATTAACTCTATATTTTTGGGTAAATTTATCAATATATTGCCATTGAACTGTAAAAACCTCACCAAATGTTGCTGAGTTATTAGATATCCACCACGTGTATGTGTCTTCCTGTCCTTTAGATAGCATGTGATTACCTGCAATCTCGGCTCCATTATATAAACTCAACGGATTATTAACGCTGTCATTTACGATAAAATTAACATACTGCGACCTTTTTATTGCTCCAAGATTAGGAATGGGCGTATCACCAATGTTTTTTATCTTTAGTGTAAAATATACTGCAGTTTTGTTCACATCTCTATCACGTGTATAGTCACTCTCAGCAAAACTCACAAAAGATTCAATAATAAAATCTTTCTTATTTTGATCCTTAATATATGCTTGAGAAAAACTCGTTTTCGAACTGCAAATAATTATAAATGCGATAAAAATAGATGTTTTCATAATGATTTTTTTAATTTTATTGTTGGTAGATACAAAATATTGCATGATTCCACAAAGCAGCATTACACAAAGCAGCATTAAATGTACAAAGACTAAAAAAATCATTAATCAAGGAACACAAATTAAAAAAAACTAATAAAATATTTTGTAGAATAAAAATCATTGCGTAACTTTGCGTAATAACGAAATGAAAATTAAAATTTACTGAAATGAAAATGGATATTAAAATTCTTGGGACAGCATGTTCAAAGTGTAAAACACTTGAAAAATTGACAATCGATGTAATAAATGAAAACAACTTTGATGCAGAAGTTAATAAAGTTGAAGACATCGTACAAATTATGAATTATGGAGTTATGCGTACGCCAGCATTACTAATTAACGAAAAAGTTATTATGAGCGGTCGAGTTCCCTCAAAAAATGAAATTGAAACATTAATTAAAAACCATATCAATGGCTAAGAAAAAAGAATTTTCACAGGATATAACAGAGATTGCTAAGTTTTCTAAAGCTATGAGTCATCCTGTAAGAGTTTATATAATGAAGAAATTATCTAAAATGAACTCTTGTTGCTATAGTGGTAATCTTGTAGATGAATTACCTGTAGGAAGATCTGCATTGTCTCAGCACCTAAAAGAACTAAAGTTTGCAGGATTGATTCAAGGGGAAATAGAACCACCTTATATTAAATACTGCATTAATCGAGAAAATTTTGAAAAAGCTAAAATCATGTGTTATGATTTTTTTGAGAAAAATGATGAGTAATATTAACCACAAAAGCGAAGTAAAATGAAAACAAAAATTGTCTCTCTATTAATTGTAACAATTTTTTTTGTTGCGTGTAATCAAAGTTCTCAAAAAGCGAACGATGAACAAGTCAAAACCGAAATTACTCAAAACCCTAATCTCCGACTTCAAATTTATTATTTTCATGCGACTAATCGCTGTCCTGCCTGCAACAGTATTGAAACAAATGTAAAATTAGTTTTGGAAGAAAATTTTAAAAATGAAATAGAAAAAGGCATTATCAATTTTGTTTCATTAAATATTGACAAAAAAAACAATAAAAATTTAGTAGAAAAATATGAAATTTATGGATCTTCCCTGCATTTAGTTCAGATTAAGGATGGTAAAGAAAAAGATAATGATTTTACTGATTATGCTTTTTCGTATTCAAGAAACAAAACTGATTATTTTCTTAAAGGAATGCAAGATACCATTAGTTATTTTATAAACCATTAATAATTAAAAACATGAAAAGTAAAAATTTAGTTTTAGTTATGTTCACTTTATTGTCGGTAAGTGTATTTGCCCAAAACAAGGGAACAAAAGTAGAAGTTCTTTATTTTAAAGCACAATTGACTTGTTGTCAGGCAAGGGCTTGTAATACTTTAGGAGCAGATGTTCAAAAAGTAATTGACAATAACTTCAAAAATAAAAATGTAAGTTTTAAAGAGATTAAACTGAATGACCCTGCAAATGCAGATTTAATAAAAACTTTTAATGCCAAATCACAGACAGTAGTATTAATATCAACAAAAAAAGGCAAAAGGATTTCAGTAGATGTATCAGATATCGTTTCAGAATATGCAAAAAACAATGATTTTGAGGTATTTCAAAAGAAATTAAGCGAAAAAATTAATCAATTGCTATAAATATGGACTTTCTTCAAAACATATTAGATGGCAGTAGTTTTCCAATTTTATCAGCATTTATACTGGGACTAATGACTGCCATAAGCCCTTGTCCTTTAGCAACCAATATTACTGCCATTGCATTTATTGGAAAGAACATTGAAAATAAACGTAAAGTTTTTATAAATGGTCTCTTTTATACATTAGGAAGAGCAATCACCTATGTTACGCTTGGTGTAATTTTATTTTTTGGGGCAAGCAAATTCCATATTGCTTCGTTTCTTCAAAGCAATGGCGAGAAATTTTTAGGTCCTTTATTATTAATTATTGGAGTTTTTATGCTTGACTTTATTAAAATTAAGTTCCCTGGACTTGGTAAATTAACAGACAAATTTCAAAATAATGAAAAACAAGGGAGTTGGCTTAGTGCTTTACTAATGGGAATTTTATTTGCTTTAGCATTTTGTCCATATAGCGGTGTATTATATTTTGGTATGTTAATACCAATGACAATATCAAGTTCATCGGGTTTAATTTTACCATTAGTATTTGCCATTGCAACTGGCTTACCTGTTATTGTTTTTGCATACCTTATAGCCTTTACTTTATCGGGCGTAGGCAAATTATACAGCCGTTTAAAAACATTTGAGTTATGGTTTCGCAGGATAGTTTCTGTTATATTTATAGTGGCAGGACTGTATTATATTTTTATTTTTTTCATTAAATAAAAACTATTATGAAAATATTAATTCTATGTACTGGGAACAGTTGTCGCAGTCAAATGGCACATGGTTTTTTACAATCATTCGATAAAAATTTGGGAGTTTTTTCGGCTGGTACAGAACCTGCAAAAGAAACTAATGCTAAAGCAGTTCAAGTAATGCAAGAAGTTGGGATTGATATTAGTAAGCACTCGCCCAAACACATTGGTCAATATTTAAATGATACTTGGGATTATGTAATTACAGTTTGTGATGATGCAAATGAAACTTGTCCCGTATTTATCGGGGATGTCAAGAAACGTTTACATATTGGTTTTGAAGATCCATCAGACTCAGAAGGCAAGGAAGAATTGATTATGAAAAAATTTCGTAAAGTAAGAGACAAAATTAATGCAGAATTTTATAAGTTTTATAAAAATCTTAGAATTTGAAGTTATACTTTCAAATAAACGGAAACGAGTTTTTAAACATTAAATAATATGGAAACAAAAAAAGAAATTAAAATTCTTGTCTGGATTGCAATAGTTTTTGGTCTTGCATTTTTTTTACCAATAGAAAGTGCTAGATTTAACACCGCAATTGCTGCCACTTTTGATCTTGTAAAATGGTATGCTCGTGAGCATGTAATATTATGCTTGTTACCCGCATTTTTTATTGCTGGAGTGATATCTATTTTCGTGAGCCAAGGCTCTGTACTTAAATATTTTGGAGCCAATGCAAAAAAATGGTTAGCATATACGGTTGCTTCAGTTTCTGGAACAATTTTGGCTGTCTGTTCTTGTACAATTTTGCCGCTATTTTCAAGCATTCACAAACGAGGTGCTGGATTAGGACCAGCAGTGGCATTTTTATATTCAGGACCAGCAATAAATATTCTAGCAATTATTTTAACCGCTCGTATTCTTGGTTTTGAGATGGGTGTAGCTAGAATTATTGGGGCAGTTTCATTTAGTGTTATAATCGGTGGGTTAATGTCATTAATTTATCGTAAAGAAGAGAAAGTAAAAAAAGAAGAACAAATGAATTTAGAATCACCCCCTGAGAAAAGACCAATGTGGCAAACCTCATTTCATTTTTTCATTTTAATTTTAATTTTAGTTTTCGCTAATTGGGGAGCACCGGCATCAGGCGACACATCAAGTACATGGTATTATATCTGGTTTTACAAATGGTATATTACCTCTTTCTTTGGTCTTGGGTTAGTATTGTCGCTGATTTATATACTAAAAATTAAATGGCAATGGGTAATTGCTGTTGTTTTAGCAACAGGTTTGGCTGCATTTTTATCATCCACCTATATTAAAGATGCTAAAATGGTTCCTTTAGTTCCTGTACTTGTTGGGATTGCAGGTTTGAGCATAATTACTCTTTTAGATAAACGCGACCCTGATAATAAAGAATGGACATTGTCAACTTGGGGCTTTGCTAAACAAATATTACCATTATTGGCAATAGGGGTTATTACTGCTGGTTTTTTATTAGGGTCAACTCACGATGGACAAACAATTGCAGGAATAATTCCAAATGAGTGGATTTCTAATCTTGTTGGAGGGAATAGCATTTTTTCAAATTTTTTTGCCTCTATTGTTGGAGCGTTTATGTACTTTGCTACTTTGACAGAAGTGCCGATATTGCAAGGGCTAATTGCTGCAGGAATGGGTAAAGGACCTGCACTTGCCTTATTACTTGCTGGACCATCTTTATCTTTGCCAAATATGTTAGTAATCCGTGGTGTTATGGGAACACAGAAAACTGTTGTTTATGTTGTTTTAGTGGTAATAATGGCTACTATTTCAGGATTGATTTATGGAAGTGTTTTTTGAAAACCAAATAAAAAACATATTTTATAAATTGATATTACACCTACAGTCTTCCAATTTTCATTTTAAAGATAGATTATTGTAAGGAATTTTTTTACTTTTGTAGAATAATTTGTAGAAGCATGACTTTACCAATAATAATAACTATTTGTGTACTTTTGTTACTGGCATACATTTTTGATCTTACCTCATCTAAAACTCGTATCCCCACAGTAATTATATTATTAGTTCTTGGATATTTGGTTAGGCAAGGTGCTGATTTTCTGAACATTACAGTTCCTGACTTAAATATGTTTTTAAAGTTGTTTGGAACTTTGGGACTTATACTTATTGTATTGGAGGGCGGTCTTGATCTTGATTTTGATAAATCTAAATTAAAAGTAATAAATAAATCTTTTTTAATTTCGATTTTATCAATAACAGTTTTGGCTTTTATTTTTACGATAATATTGCAATTAATGAGCGACATTTCGATAAAAGACAGTATAATAAATGCAATTCCTATATGTGTTATAAGTAGTGCTATTGCTATCCCAACGGTGCAAAATCTCTCGAAGCAAAAAAGGGAATTTGTAATTTATGAAACTAGCTTCTCTGATGTGCTCGGAGTATTGTTTTTTGATTTTCTTATCACTCACGAAGTTATAAATGCTCACGCTTTTGGACAATTCGGATTTGATATGATGATACTTATTGTGGTGTCATTTTTTGCAACTGTTTTGCTTTTATTTTTATTGCGTAAAATTAATCATCAAATAAAATTTATTCCGATAATAATTTTGATAGTACTCATTTATGCTGTAGCAGAGCTCTATCACCTACCTGCATTAATTTTTATTTTAATCTTTGGACTTTTTATAGGAAACCTAAGCGGTCTTAAGGAAATAAATCTGATAAAAAAACTGAACCCCGAAATACTTCTAAAAGAGGTAGATAAACTTAGTGAGCTTGTTAAAGAAGGAGCATTTTTAATTAGAACAATATTCTTTTTGATTTTTGGATTTTTAATCGAAACATCGGAACTTTTAAACCCCTCTACTTTTTTATTGGCAATTGCCATTGTTGCCATAATATTCCTATTGCGTTGGGCAATTTTATTATTATTTAAAATGGAAGTTAAACCCCTTGTTTTTGTTGCTCCGAGAGGACTTATAACAATATTATTGTTTTTGGCAATCCCAGACACACTCCAAAGCACGATTATTAACAAGTCTCTCATTATTCAAGTTATAGTACTTAGTTCTATTGTAATGATGATTGGTATGATGATATATAAAGATTCTTTGCAAGTCCCAAAATCACAATCTACAGACGATGCAACTGATGATGACAATAAGAATGGAGATAAGCAATCTGCACGTAACGAAAAATTCGGTATTAAAGATGTTACTGATGATAATAAGTCGTCAAAAATAGATGTTGGTAAAGAAGCTGACGGATATGAATAGTATCTTTAAGATTACATATTTAATTTTGTTGTGCATAGTAATTCTCAATGTATCTTGCATAAAAAAAGTACCAATTAATGATACTAATGCCATTACTGATTTTGAAATTAGAAAATCCCAATTAGAAGCTTATTTTCCTGAATATTTCAAGGGTCTTGATGAACAAAATCTTTCATCGCAAGAAATAAAATATTTAGAACATCTTTTTGCTTATATGCCAATTAGCGATTACACAAATTATGAGTTTGATTTTTGGTTACAACATGTAAGAGCATCAATAACAGCACGCAAAACTTTTGCTTGGGCAGATAGCATCCCCGAGAATGTTTTTGTTTCTTATGTTTTGCCGCCACGTGTAAATAATGAGAATTTAGACACTGCTCGAATTGTCTTTCTTAAAGAATTTCAAAAATTGTTTGCCGATAAAAATCTAAATGTTGAGCAAATAGTACTTGACATTAATCATTGGTGCAATTCTAAAGTAATATATTGTGGAACAGATGAGAGAACAATATCTCCTTTAGCAGCTATTCGCTCAGGTTTTGGAAGATGTGGCGAAGAATCCACATTCGCTGTTACAGCATTAAGAGCTGCAGGCATTCCTGCACGTCAGGTTTACACGCCTCGTTGGGCACATACAGATGATAATCACGCCTGGGTTGAGGTTTGGGTAAACAACAAGTGGTATTATCTTGGAGCATGCGAACCCGCTCCTGTGTTAAATACTGGCTGGTTTGATATTCCGGCTACACGCACAATGTTGGTACACACAAAACGATTTGGAAAAACTGATGTTGATATTCAGAATTTATTAAATCAAAACGAGAATTTTGCTTGGATAAACGCCCTCAGTACTTATGCTCCAGTAAAAAAAATTAAAGTAAGAGTTACAAATGAAAATAATATTCCGTTATGGGCAGTAAAAGTAAAATATCAAATTTACAATTATGCAGAAATGTATCCGCTTTACGAAACACAGACAAATTTGTACGGAGAATCAGAGTTTACAACTGGTTATGGTAGTCTCGAAATTTTTGTAAGCAATGGCATTAATAGTTCCAGTATTGTTGTTAACCCCGATTTTGAAGGACTTGTTACAGTTGTTCTAAGTAAAAAAGATAGTTTTCCTGCTAAAACTATAAAATATATCCCTCCAGTCGCTCAAAATATTGCAAAATTAGACGATAAACTAATTGCTAAAACCGAAAAAAGAATAAAACAAAATGAGCTAACACGAAAAAAATACGAAAAAACATTTTATACTGAAAAAGCGGCAAAACATTTTGCAGAAACATTTGAATATGGCGATGAGATTGTTCCGTATCTTGTAAATAGCCGAGGAAATTGGCGAGAAATTGAAAACTTTTTGATTGAAGCATCTTATCTGAATAAACAGAATTTAGCTTTAAAGATTTTACAAGTTATTTCCGAAAAAGACTTGCGAGACATAAATACAACAACTCTCTCTGAACATTTGCTATTTACTCCCGACAATGTTGATAAAAGCATTCCTGATGGTATTTATTATAATTATGTTGTAAATCCACGTGTTGAATTTGAGATGTTAAAACCTTATAGAAAATTAATTTTACAATCATTTAATACTCAGCAAATATCGGAATTTAAAAATAATCCCGAAAAAACAATTGATTGGATTATAAAAAACACCATTACTAAAATAAACACAGATAAAAACAGCATTTTAATTGATGAGTTAAACAATTATAATGTTCCTATTACTCCTTTTGCAGTACATAAATTCAAAATCTCTGATACTCGTTCGCTAAAAATTTATTTTGTAGCATTTTGTCGAAGTATGGGAATTCCTGCAAAAACTGATAATATTTCTGGATTAACGCAATATTATTTTGATGATACGTGGCATGATGCAATCTTACAAAAAACACAGAATGACAAAAGTATTAAACGAGCACAAGTGTTTTTTGTAAATAATGATACATCAATTCATTTAAAATATCGAATTAATTTCGCTCTCTCAAAATATGAAAATGGAGAATTTAAAACTGTTGATTTAGGATGGGAAACTCCAATTTCTGATTTTAAAAACGGCATTTATATCCCAATTGGAAAATATATGTTATTAACCGCTGTTCGCAACGAAGACGGAAGTGTTGATGTGTTACGAAATTATTTTGATATTTCCGAAAACGATATTATGTATTTACAAGTTACTTTACCTTCTCTTACTGGTAATTTTCAAGCAAATACATGGTAATCTTTTACTGCCTTGCTTTCCCATTTTTTGTAAACGCAAATACTGATAAATGGAAACGGTTTTATAACACTCTCAAAAGTTTGTCTGTCTTCATCGATCGATACAAAAACTACCTCTACGCCATGTTGTTTCCACGTAGCATAGTTTTTACTTATCTCTTGCAATTCTTTAGGGCATTGCGGACACCAACTTGCCCCAAAAGCAACTACTTTGTAAGTGCTTTTTATTTCAGAAAGTTTTTTCGGTTTGTTTTCGTTTGTGTAAGCTGGAGCAAAAACACCAGACGGGAAAAAATATCCGGAGCAATATTGCCTTTTTTCATAGCACGGTAGCTTTCTAATTGAGAAGCAAAGTCGCTGTTGAGAGTACACGATTTTTCGTTGAGTAGTTTTATTGCAAGGTATTCCGATGCTGTAAACAAACTGCGCTGTTCCAAAAACAGGCTGTCTTCCACTTTTATCGTTTCTTCTCAGTTTCAATGGATTGTTTGGGAACCTGCTGTGTGGAAAAGAGTGTATCGAGTTTGTAAATTTTAGTTAGGTAATCCCATGCACTTAAGTATTGTTCCCTGCGAGGGTGTTCTGGCAAGCACTTTTTCATAAATTATTTTGTGTTGCATGTTCATGAAATACGCTTGTATATCTAACTTTAAAATGTAGGTTTCTTTGCTGTAATTGTTGCTGCATGAACGAATAAATTTACTCACCCTGCTTATGCCATACAATGTTCCTTTGCCCACACGGCAACTATAGGTGCCATTTATTAGCTTTTTGTCTATTATATGGTATATGCAACGGTACAACAAATGATGGATAATCTGGTCGGTAAAATCGGCTACAAAAATTTCTCGCATCACAGGCTTGTGTATTATGAAAGCAATACAAGGTTTTGGAGTGTATTTGCGTTCGTAAATTGCTCTTGCCAATTGCATAAGCCCGTTTTCTTGATACATCTCGAACCGAAGTTGGTTATTCGTATTACGCTTGTTTTTGCGGGCATGTAAATACGATAAATGCAATTGATACAAAAGGTGTTCAAATCTCTCCATAATAAATTAATCCTGTGTTTTAATTTGGTTTTTCAACTTTTGTATAAACACCAACCCTTGCATAGGAGTACTATTGGCAAGGTCAAATTCTTGTATCATTTTCACCAATATATCATTCGTGCTTTTTTTATGATCTAAATGCTTTTCAGCAACAATACTTTTTGATTTTTGCACTTCCTCATGAAAATCAGTAAAATTCTGTTTGATGTTTTTTTTCAATGAAAAACCAACACCATAAGGTTTTTTGTTATACTCTACCGCGCCAATAGCTTCTGAAATTAATTGCAGTTTTAAATTCTCTTTTTCTACTTCACTTACCGGAAAGCCCAAACTCAACACATCGTTACCAACACTTTTTACAAATTTTGAATTTACTTTGTATTCCTTTACTCTTTGCACAAAAACCATAGCATTCTCATTGTAACACTTATAAAACAGCCCTTCCTTAAATAAAGTAAATTTGTTTGTATCAGCACTGTATTGTGTCTTTTCTAAAATTGTCATTAGAGTAGTGTTTTTCAAAAAAAAAATACTTCGTGATTTTTGCTCAACTCGGCATAGCTCAAATAAATTTGGCTTTGCTCTCGTTTTTCACAAAAATTCGACCGCCAAAGGCGGTATTTAAACCATGCCACCCTAAAGGGATGGCATGGTAAAGTGTCAAATTGTCAAATAAATCAAAGTGTCTAATCCTTAAGGCAACGGACAGATAAGCCGTTCGCACGGCGGTTGTCCTGAATGAGGGCAGTGTGGGTGTCGATGGTCAGGTTTTTGGTGTAGGAACCAACTACCGTGCTTGACCAGTAGTAGCCGACGCTACCCACATTGAGGACCTCGCCAGAGCCGTGGAAGCGGGCGGC
>CAYNKH010000064.1:0-11109 GCA_964397745.1 uncultured Bacteroidales bacterium
TAAAAATTGCAATAAGTAATAAAGTGGTTTTTTTCATGATTTCATAATTTTTAAATAAACAAATACTTAATTTAAAATAACAACTTACAATATACAAAAAATTATAATTGGTAATAAAAAAAAATCAACAACAAACTTATAAACATTACTCTAAACTCGAACAAACTTCACGATAAGTATTGTTTTTGCTGTTAATTGTCGTATTCTTGTCTTGAAATTGAGGAGAAATCTGTTTAAACATGACAAGAAATCCAAGCGAGCCGTTTTTTTTAACTTTCTATCATCCGCGTTAGCGGTTATGGAAACGTTATAAAAAAGGTTATAAAGAATATCAATTTTGTGGTTTTGTGGTTTTATGGATTGGGAATCTTTACTGACGTTTACATTGCCTTCAATTTACTTGCAGAAATAGGATTTGATTTTTTTGGCGGCAATGTAAAGTCGAAAATTATTGCTGTATTCGGATTTATACGAGTAAATTGGTCTCGAAGACACCGGCACACCCGAAGCAAACAACCGATTTCACAATTCAAATATCACAAAGTTCCATCTTGGTATCTTTTTACAAGGAATTCGATTTCTCTATCATCGCCAAAAGCGTCATATTCGGTTTTTAGACTATTCCCAAACATAAGGGCAAATGTTTGCCAAAAAACTGCGGTTACCTTTCCTCTAAGCTCATCAACAATAACATAAGCAGTATTCCCACTTTCTCGGTTCATTAATTTTACAAGCATAATACCCTGCGAAAGTGTAAGTTTTTTCAGCTTTGGTTTATAATCTCTCATGATTTGCTTTTCTCTAACATTAAGATATTTTTTTCGAGCCTCATCAGTTGCAAACATAGATAAAGTATCGTCTATATTTTTATATACTTCTGAAATTTCAACAGCATAAGGGTAAACTCGCATAAAATTCCTAACAAGTTTGTCATATCTTTTACGATCTCGATTAGTTTTACGTACTGCCTGCGGATAAACACTTACTTCTGGAAAAAAGATAATAGCTTCAGGTGTATTATCAATAAGGCTATCAATATTTAAAAATAAATGATAATACTTTGGCAATTTGAATTTTTGGCCAAAAGCATCACTCCCGGTAGATATTATAAACAATATTATGATTACGAAATAAAACTTTTTCATCTTTTTATAAACTTATTACATTTATAATTTAATCTTAAACTTAAAACAAAAATAACAGTTTAAGGTTTTGTTACAAATATTTTTTAGTTTTGACAAAACAATTTCTGTACCACAAAATCGAATAATGAATAAAAAGAATTTTACAAATTGGTTAATGTTATTTTCGCTCGCTCTTCTTTGGGGTGGGTCGTATATTTTAATGAAGCAAGGTTTACGTAGTTTTAACTATTGGCAAGTTTCGTCAATAAGAATGCTAAGTGCCTTTATCTTTCTTTTTCCCTTTGCCCTCAAAAACTTAAAAAAGCTAAACAAAAAAACAATAATCCCAATACTAATTGTAGCATTTATCGGAAACCTTATTCCCTCGTGGTTATACCCACTTGGTCAAACACAAGTGGACAGCAATTTGGCTGGAATACTTAATTCATTAGTACCAGTTTTTGTATTAATATTTGGAATTCTATTTTTTAAACGAAAAACTGGATTTATTCAAATAATAGGTGTGATTGTTGGTCTTGTTGGTGCAGCAATGCTAATAACAAAAGATAGTGTTTTTATTTTTGGACGCATGAACTTTTATGCACTGTATATAATTTTAGCTACAATATTATACTCTATAAATATTAATCAGGTTAATTATTTTCTAAAATCACTAAAAGGCATCGAAATAGCTTCACTTGCATTTCTATTTATAGCTCCGGTTAGTGCAGCAATTCTAATCGGAAGTGATTTTACTCAAGCCTCAACAAGCAGCACTTTATGGATTGACCTCGCTTACACAATAATTCTCGGCTTATTCGGGTCGGCTATTGCAGTAAGTATTGTAAATGCGCTTATTACACGTGCTGGCTCAATGTTTGCAAGCTCGGTAACGTATATCATACCCGTTTTTGCAATATTTTGGGGACTAATGGATGGCGAAACATTAAATCTTATTCAAATCATTGCAACTTTTATTATTATGATAAGCGTTTTTCTTGTTAATAAAGCACATAAATAATTTAATGATTAAATTTAAAAGCATTGCACAAAATAAAATATTTTTGAGTGTTCTTTCCGGCATTCTTCTTTCGCTTACATGGACAGATTATCCAGTAGGAGCTTTGGTTCTTATCGCTTTTCTTCCATTACTTGTAATCCTTGAACAAATCCTTAAAACCAATAACAAGAGTGGAGGCTTAGTTTTCTTTTCATACTCCTTAATCAGTTTTTTAATCTGGAATGCTTTTTCTACATGGTGGATAATGTACGCCTCAATTCCTGGAGCAATTGCTACAATTTGCTTAAACTCATTTTTTATGGCATTTGTGATGTATCTTAGTTTTATAAGTTTCAAAATCTTTGGTCGTAAAATTGGATATTTAGTTTTTGTCAGTAATTGGGTAGCATTTGAATATCTTTTAATACACAGTCAACTTTCATGGCCTTGGATGATATTAGGAAATTCGTTTTCAAACAGTATTAGTTTAATCCAGTGGTACGAATTTACTGGTCATCTTGGCGGCTCGGCGTGGATAATGACTGTAAACATATTGATATTTGAAACTGTTAGACAAATTGCCAAAAAATCTGAAAAGAATAAAATCCGTTCATGCATAATTGGACTTAGCTTACTGATTTTATTACCTATATCATATTCGCTAATTCGATTTTTTACTTATAAAGAAAAAGTAAATCCTGTTAAAGTGGTAATAATCCAGCCAAATATTGATCCTTATAATGAAAAGTTCTCTACTACTACTTTATCACAAATACAAAAAATAACACAAATTGCAGAAACTGCCTCAAGTAGTCCGCCAGATTATTTTATTGCACCAGAAACAGCAATAACAACAGGGTTTTACGAAGACAAAGCCTTGCAAAATATATCAGTAAATCATATTTTAGATTTTTTAAAAGACTATCCCAAATCCGAATTTATTATTGGAGCAACTACTCGGGTTAAATACGATAATCCTAAAGATTTTACAAAAACTGCAACAATTTCAGAAGACAATACTTTTGCACATGATCTTTTTAACACATCTATGCAAATATCGCCAAATACTGACCTGCAATTTTACCATAAAAGCAAATTGGTGCCAGGTATTGAATCTATGCCATTTCCAATAATTACAAAATTATTTACCGATTCATTCGTTGATCTTGGCGGTATAAACGGAACTCATGGTACTCAAGAAAATAGAACTGTATTTGTTAATAATAATAATGATATTCGTCTTGGAGTTGCAGTATGTTACGAATCGGCGTATGGTGAATTTGTTACAGAATTTATAAGTGCTGGTGCAAATGTATTATTTATAATTACTAATGACGGTTGGTGGAAAGATTCGCAAGGATACCGACAACATGCAAGATTTGCAAAATTAAGAGCCATAGAAACCAGACGTAGTATTGCAAGGTCTGCAAATACCGGTATTAGTTGCATTATTAATCAAAAAGGACAGATAATAAAACAGACAGAATGGTGGAAAGAAGATGCAATTGTGGGTGTTATCAATGCAAACGACAATACAACACTTTATGTTAAATATGGAGACTTTATTCCACGAATGGCATTAATGATTTCGATAATTTTATTAGCTATTATGATAGTTGGGAAAATAAGAAAACGGATTGCTAATAAAACATAAGCATAAAAAAACATAATAAAAAGTCTTTTTAAGAATTTTAAATCCAAATAGGTTTCTCCCCCTTTCTTCGTCAGGGATTGAGTTGACTGCTGTGTTGTGGTATTAGTCAACTTGACAATAACAAACACAAGATTCGAAACACAAACCCGAACCAGCCAAAGGAGCTCACGACCGCAGGGAGTAAACCCGAAACCTTTTCAAACTCGAAACCTTTTTTAACTCGAAACCCGAAACATTTTTTAACTCGAAACCCGAAACATTTTTTAACTCGAAACCCGAAACATTTTTTAACTCGAAACCTTTTCAAACCCGAAACATTTTCCAACTCGAAACCCGAACTCCATATCTCCCATTAAAATATTTTTTCGTACTTTTATGGAATTATTAAATTACAATCATCTTTAAAGCTGTAACTAAAAAATTATTAATATGAATTCAATCTTGATTAAATTAAGCATTTTGTTTACAACACTACTATTTGCAAACAATATAACATTCTTTGACAAAGCACAAGCAGGTCCTTATAAGTATCAAAAACTTTGGGAACAAGTTGCTAAATATGAAAAAGATGCTTTACCAAAATCGGCATTAGAAACCGTTGAAGAAATTTATGAGTTGGCAATATCAGAAAATAATGATAAACAAGTCGTAAAATCCACCATTTTTAGAATGAAATACACCAACATTCTTGAAGAGGATGGATATACAAAGTCAATCGACAAATTAGAATTAGAAATAACAAACCTAACAGGAACATCCAAAGCAATGCTCCATTTGCTGCTTGCCACAATGTATTTCGATTATTACAATAATAATTCATATTTAATAAATCAACGATCGGTAAGCTCAGGTTTTGAACTTGATGATATAAAAACTTGGGATAAAACCCTATTTCAAGATAAAATCATCAAAAATTATATGCTGGCTTTAGATGAAAACTTAAAAGAAATTGAAATAACCGAATACACAGAATTTATTGATTATGCTAAAGAATCCGAAAACAGATTTCCAAGTTTGTACGATTTTGTTGCATATACAGTAATTAATAAACTTTCATCAAATAATTATGCCTATTATTATTATGGCAATACTTCAGATGATGAAAATTTAACCGAAAACGCCTATTTAGTTAAGGCCAATGATTTTATATTACTGCCAGTTGAAGGCGATTCTCTCTCATACAAGCGTGCAATTGTTAAAGTTTATCAAAAATGGATTACTAATAGATTAGAAAACAAAGACAACAACGAAGCATTAATTTATACTGATTTATTAAGATTAAATTACATAAAATCAAATCTTGATAGCAATAACAAAGATGCTTTATGGGAATCAGCACTATTAAATCTTCACGAAAAACATTATAAAACGCCAGAACTTGCAATGATTGATTATGAACTTGCAAAATATTACAATCAGCTTGGGAGAACATACAATTTTATAGACTCAACAACTATTAAATATAAAACATACAAAAAGAAAGCCTATGAATTACTTTCAAATGTTATAAAATTATATCCAGAAGCCTCATATTATCCAGAATGCAGAAACCTTGCTAACGAAATTGAAAAAATCAGTTTTACTTATCAAACCGAAAAAATTGTAAAGCCAAGTTCAAAATTCCCGATAAAAATAAATTATGCCAACACCGATAAAGTTTACATAACAATCTTAAAATTCGATTATGCAAAATATCTAAAAAAAGGAAAATCTTATTATGAGGATGGTTATTACGATGAAGTTCTTAAAATATCCGAAACTGTAATTAAATCTAAGCTTATCGAATTACCAAAATCATCTGATTATAACACACACAGCACGGAGTACTTATGCGATGCACTTGACAAAGGCTTTTATATAATATTTTTACACGCAGAGCCAGAATTTAAAATCGACAAAAATTACATGTCAGAAAGTAAATTATTCGTTTCTGATCTTAGTCTCACTACAAACAGCGATTACGATAAAAACTCGGGATATTATGTATTTGATCGTACAACAGGACAGCCGATTGCAGGAGCAAAGATTGAAGCATTCAAATACGAGTATTCATACATAAAAAAAGAATATATTTACAATAAAATATCGACAGAATACACCAATGAGAATGGTTTTGCATCAATGAAAAAACTTGATGAAAACACTTATTCAGATGTAAGGCTTGACGTAAGTAAAAATGAAGATTTTATTTCAGAAAACACTTATTTATACTATTACGATAACTATGAAGAACACCAAACTACCGAAATAAAAATTTTCACAGACAGAGCAATTTATCGACCAGGACAAACAATAAATTTTAAAGCAATATGTATCGAAAGAAAAGGCGAAGAAATAAAAATTCTACCAAAATATACAACCACAGTCTTTCTTTATGATGTAAACTATCAGGAAGTTGCATCAAAACATCTTACTACTAATGAATATGGAAGTTTTAACGGAAGTTTTACAATTCCTCTTGATGTATTAACAGGAAATTTTCAAATAAATGCTGGAGAATTTTCACATTACATAAAAGTTGAAGAGTATAAACGTCCAATGTTTGAAGTTAAGATGTTGCCAATTGAAGGCGAATATAGAATTAACGACAGCATACACGCAGAAGGAACAGCTATGACTTATGCAGGAACTGCACTTACCGATGCGAAAGTATCATATAAAATTGCACGAAACCCGATGTGGTGGGGATATTACCGTGGAGGAAACTTTACAGAGAAAGAAATTGCCTATGGAGATGTAAAAGTTGATGACGAGGGTAAATTCAAAATTGGTTTTAAAGCAATTGCCGAAGATTTTGGAGACATGAACAAAAACATTTACTATTATTATACAATATCTGTTTCGGCAACCGACATAAATGGAGAAACTCAATCCAGTTCTACAATAGTTTATGTATCTGAAAAAAGTCTTATTTTATCAAATGATTTTTACGGTAATTTAGAGAAAAATAAAATTGACAGTATAAGCGTAAACTCAAACAATATTTCAGGGGTTTTTGTGCCTACGAATGTTAAAATCGAGATTTTTAAATTAAATGACCCAGATTTACTTCTTGCAAAGAGACAATGGGAAATTGTTGATAAACCAATGTATTCGGAACAAGAATGGCACTCAATGTATGCAGGATATGAATTTGCACACGAAACTGAACATAAAAATTGGACTAAAGGCGAAAAAGTTTTCTCAGAGGCACTTATAACTAAAAAACAGTCGAAATTAGCTTTAAAAAACGCTGCCAAATGGAAACCAGGAGTATATCGCATCGTTATGAGTTCGAAAGACAAATGGGGTAATAATATTGAAAACACTAATGACTTTGTTTTATTTGATAAAGAAAGTACAAAATTGCCTTATACGACGACTTCTTTTTTTATGGCAGATAAATATTCTGTGCAACCTGGAGAAACCGTCAATCTTCTTGTAGGCTCTTCGTACGAAAATGTATATCTACTTTATGAGCTTGAAATAAAAGGGGAATCATTCAAAAAAGAAATAATAAAACTTAATTCCGAAGTAAAAAGTATTCCAATAAAAATCGAAGAAACTCATCGCGGAGGGATTAGCATCAATCTTATGTTTATTAAAAATGGCAGATTATACAGTTCTAACCAACGTATTGATGTTCCCTGGGAAAACAAAAAATTAGATTTAAAATTTATCACTTTCAGAGACAAAACCTTGCCAGGCTCAAAAGAAGAGTGGAAAATGAAAATTACCGACAGTAATGGTGCAATAAGTGGAGCTGAGTTATTAGCCTCCATGTATGATGCCTCATTAGATAAGTTTGCCCAAAACTCTTGGTATTGGTCAATATTTCCTGATTATCATTCATATTCAAACTGGACGGCCAATAGTTTTACTTATGGAAGCTCATCAGCATATTTTAAAAACTTTTATCCCGATAATGTTTCTAAACTAATCTATAATCCGGGTTTCAATTTTTATGGGTTTAGTTATGGAGGTAGATACTATGACGTAAAGCGTTCAAGGACAGTCGCAGCAGCAACACCTGGAGAATTGTCAAAATCTGACTCGCAAAAAGCAACAGCAAGATTCTCTACAGTAATAAATGAGGAAGAGGTTTTAGAAGACGGCATAATGTTAGAAGCCAATCTGCAAACACTAAATATGGATAAAGATCAAAGCGTGTCAAGCACAGGAGCTAATGGACGAGACCAAGCTGGAGAAAAAAGTGTCGAAAGCACACGTCCCGACATACAAATAAGAAAGAACTTTAACGAAACTGCGTTTTTCTATCCAAACCTCGTAACTAACGATAACGGAGAAATTTTAATTAGCTTTACAATGCCCGAAAGCCTTACAAGATGGAATTTCATGGGTTTTGCACATACAAAAGATCTTAAACTTGGACAAATATCCAAAGAAGTTATTACCCAGAAAGAACTAATGGTAATGCCTAACCTTCCACGTTTTTTTAGAGAAAATGATAAAATGACAATCTCTGTGAAAATCAATAATGTATCGGAAATTCTTATTGCCGGAAAATCTACTATTGAATTTTTTGATCCCATTACATTAAAAAACCTTAATAATTTATTCCTTTTAGAAAAATCAGAAATTAAGAAAATCAATATCGAAAAAGACAAAAACATTGCAGTAAGTTGGGATATAAAAATCCCCGAAGGATTAAGTGCAGTGGGTGTAAGAATTACCGCAGAAAGCAAGTATCACTCCGATGGCGAAGAACGAATAATACCGATTTTAACTAATCGTATGTTAGTAACCGAAACCATGCCTCTACCCGTTCGTAAAGCTGGAACAACAGAGTTCACTATGGCTAAACTTAAAACAAATACCTCATCAAGTCTTAAACATCATCGTTATACGCTTGAGTTCACAAGCAATCCCGCATGGTATGCAGTACAAGCATTACCTTACATTATGGAATATCCTTATGAATGCTCCGAACAAACTTTTTCAAGATATTATGCAAATATTCTTGCTACCCATATTGCCAATTCGGATCCAAAAATTAAGCGAGTGTTCGAGATTTGGAGAAATACTCCTTCATCACAAGCTTTAATGTCAAATCTTGAGAAAAATCAAGAACTAAAAGCTTTATTACTTGAAGAAACTCCTTGGGTTTTAGAGGCCAAAGATGAAAACGAGCGAAAACATAGAATAGGTTTACTATTCGATTTAAATCGTATGAGTATGGAAAGCAACTCAGCTCTTACAAAACTTCAAAAGCAACAAAAACACAACGGCGGCTGGGCATGGTTCGATGGAATGCCCGAAAGTTGGTACATCACTCAGCATATTGTTACAGGAATGGGACATTTAGATAATCTCGGCGTTACTTATGTTAAATCTGATTCCAAAACATGGGATATGACCAAAAAAGCAATTGAATTTATTGATGGAGAACTCGTGGACAATTATAAGCGTCTCAAAAAACACTGTGATGCTGAGTGCATGGGAAAAGACCATATATCTTATATGCAGATTCAATATCTTTATGCACGCTCATATTTTATTAATGATGTTCCGATAAGCAAAAGAACAGAAGAAGCCTTTAATTATTACAAAGGACAAGCAAACAAATATTGGAAAAACAAAAGTTTCTATATGCAAGGAATGATAGCTCTTTCTCTAAACAGATATGGCGAAAAAATTGTTCCAGCAAAAATTGTAGCATCTTTAAAAGAACACGCAATTTACAGCGATGAAATGGGAATGTATTGGAAAAATGACAGAGGTTATTATTGGTATCAGGCTCCTATCGAAACTCATGCACTGCTAATCGAAATGTTTGACGAAGTTGCAAATGATGAAACCGCAGTTAATGAAATTAAAGTTTGGCTCTTAAAACAAAAGCAAACTCAAGACTGGAAAACTACCAAAGCAACTGCCGAAGCAATTTATGCACTTTTACTTCGTGGTACAAATCTACTTTCAGACGACTCTATGGCAGTTATTCACATTGGAAAAATGAAAATAGATCCAGCAAACGACCCTGAAATTGATACTGAAGCTGGCACAGGCTACTTTAAAAAAGCTTGGGATGGAAGTATGGTAAAACCAGAATGGGGAGACATAAAAGTTACCAAAACCAATAATACCGTATCGTGGGGAGCAGTTTACTGGCAATACTTTGAACAATTAGATAAAATTACCGAGTTCGAGGAAACTCCTTTGACAATTAACAAAAAACTATTTGTCCAACGCAGAGATGGAAACAAACCAGTTATTGTGCCAATTAAAAAAGATGCAAATCTCGAAGTTGGCGATAAAGTAACTGTCCGAATAGAAATACGCGTTGACAGAGATATGGAATATGTTCATCTTAAAGATATGCGTGCAAGCTGCTTTGAGCCAGTTGATTATATTTCAGGATATAGGTATAAAGCAGGACTTGGATTTTACCAAGGAATAAAAGATGCTTCGATGAACTTCTTTATTGACTATTTACGCAAAGGAACCTATGTCTTTGAATATGAGCTTATTGTTTCGCAAAAAGGAGATTTCTCAAATGGTATTACAACAATGCAAAGTATGTATGCACCAGAATTTACGAGCCACTCGGAAGGAGTGAGAGTTATCGTGGAATAAGGCAGATAGTAGTAGGTAATAATTAGTGCAAAAAAACGGAAGTAGAAACATAAAATTCTACTTCCGTTTTTTTATCGGTTAATAAATTAAGAACTCCTGCTCCACCCTTTATTAGCAGTTGTTTTTGCCCTTTTTTGTCTTTTTGTTTATTTACTAACATTTACATTGCCTCCAATTTACTAGCAGGAATCGGATTTATTTTTTTTATCGGCAATATAAAGTCTAAATTCTACACAAATGTAAGGCTAATCTTTAGATCTGGGGATTGCTGATTTGCGAATGCGGATAAATCAGGAGTTCTGGAATTTGAATAAACAAAAACATTCGAATTTTTAAAAACAGATTTCTCACCCGCTGACTAGCGGGTTCGAAATGACGAATTATTTGGGAATGTGGAAGGGAAAAGGCTTGATGGCGACTTTGTCGCCATCAAGCCTTTTCCCTCTTAATAATATAATTATTAGTCATTTCGACCAACGGGAGGAATCTGTTATTTTTAATTCGCAATTTAAAACAAAAACACGACAATTATATTTTACAATCCCTAAGTTTTCAAAATTATAATTTCCCCTGAATTTATTAATTTGAAAAAATGATGCTAAAGCAAGTGGAAAAAGGAAAGGTTTACACAGTTGGCTGAAGCCAACTGTAATAGATAATTTTAGAAATAATAAATTATTTACTTTTTGTCTGTTTACTGACGTTTACATTGCCTCCAATTTACTAGCAGGAATCGGATTTATTTTTTTTATCGGCAA
>CAYNKH010000064.1:11209-15152 GCA_964397745.1 uncultured Bacteroidales bacterium
ATTCTACACAAATGTAAGGCTAATCTTTAGATCTGGGGATTGCTGATTTGCGAATAAATCAGGAGTTCATAAATTTCTGCACTAATTAAAAAAAAATGATTTAACTTTGTGCTTATGATTTCTGAAATTTCTATCGATAAAGCACTATCGTCAAAATTACGAATAATTGATGTTCGATCTCCGGGTGAATATTTACGTGGACATATTCCAGCAGCAATAAATATTCCTCTTTTCAATAACGAAGAACGAGCAGATGTTGGAACAGTTTACAAAAAAAAATCTCGACAAGCAGCAATAGATTTAGGTTATAAATACGTAAATCCAAAACTGGATTTTTTTATTACTGAATCCAAAAAGTATGCAGATGATTTAAAAATAATTATTCATTGTTGGCGTGGCGGAATGCGTAGCAGATCTTTCGCTAAACACTTATCCGACAACGGATTTAAAGAAGTGTTTGTAGTTACTGGTGGTTATAAATCGTATAGGAATTTTGTTCTTGATTATTTTACAAACAAGTTCAATTTAAAGGTTCTTGGCGGATATACTGGCAGCGGAAAAACACATATATTACACGATATTAGAGATACTGGCTATCAAATAATTGATCTCGAAGCCCTCGCAAATCACAAAGGCTCTGCATTTGGAGCTATAGGCTTAAAAGAACAACCAACAACCGAACATTTCGAAAACCTTTTACACAATAATTTATCAAAATTAGATATAAAAAAGAATATTTGGATAGAGGACGAAAGTATCAGCATAGGCAAAGTGGCTATTCCACTGCAATTTTTTATTCAAATACGAGAAGCACCGTTATATTTTATAAATATCCCTAAAGAAGAACGTGCCAAAAGTTTAGTTAAAGAATACACTAATTGCGAAAAGGAAATCTTACAAAACGCAATATTCAAAATAGCCAAACGACTTGGAGGACAAGATGTTAAAATGGCTTTGGAATTTATAGAAGCTGGCGATTTTTACAACGCAGCTCTCATTAGCTTACATTATTATGATAAAGCATATCTTAGAGGTTTAGACAAAAGAGACATGAAAAAGCTTACAACAATAAACCTAAAAGATACTGACCATATAAAGAACACTGCAATAATCAAGACATTATTAAAGCATTACTAATTCTTTATTAAAGGCATACTATCAACAGGGCAAACGCATACCTTTTCAAACACAATATTGGGATTAATTGTATATGTCCCTTCGGCAAAAGCAATTATAAATATTTTTCTACTATTTGTATTAAAATAAAAAAAACTATACGATTATTGTCATATTAGAAAAAAATAGTATATTTGCAAAGAATTTGTAAGTGGGATAGTGATGAAAAAATTAAAAAACAAAAAACAAATATCAATTATAAAAACAGCTCAGGAGCTTTTTTATAAGCATGGTTTCAAACGTGTTAGTGTTGAAGAGATTTGCCAAACAGCAAAAGTCAGCAAAATGACCTTTTACAAATATTATCCGAATAAAATTGAATTAGCGAAGGCGGTTTATGCTAATCTCATAGAAGGCAGTATTTCAAAGTTTCAAGATATCTTACATGGCAATACTTCAGCCGAAGAAAAATTACATAAATTTTTAATGTTAAAGATTGAAAGCACAAATGATATTAGCATTGAGTTCGTGCAAGATTTTTACAATGATACGGAGTTAGGGCTAAAAGAATTTATTATTGATCTTAACGAAAAATACCAAAATACAATTCTAAAAGACTTTGTGTATGCTCAAGAAAAAGGCTGGTTTAATAAAGATGTTGACATCAGTTTAATGTTTTCAGTATCACAAAAGATAATGGGTTTGATTGACGATCCAATTCTTTTGCAAAAATATGAAAGCCCTCAAAACATAGTAATTGCAATTACAAATTTATTCATGTATGGTATAGGGCCTCGAAATAAGTAATATGAAAAAACACTTATTATTATTATCATCTTTTCTTGCAACAATATTTAGTTGTTATTCATTATACAGCCAAGATACAGTAAAGACATTTTCTGACAGCTTAATATTTCGGGGGCAGGTCTCGGCTTGGAGTAATTACTATTTTGACAGCCCCCTACCCTTTCAGATTGGCGGCAGATACATACCCACACTTGAATATGATATTCAGGCCTCAGAAAAAAGCTTGATAGATTTTGAAATTGCAGCAAACATATATGGCACATTTAGTTCAAGTCTATTTGATTCTACACAACTTGACGGCAACATAAACCCCTATCGCTTATGGACACGATTTTCGACAAATCAGTTTGAGTTAAGACTTGGCCTTCAGAAAATTGATTTCGGTTCAGCAACATTACTGCGTCCGTTACAATGGTTCAACGCAATTGATCCACGCGATCCATTAAAAATCACAAATGGTGTTTATGGAGTACTAAGCAGATACTACTTTTTAAATAATGCCAATATTTGGGCTTGGTTTTTATATGGAAACGAAAAGACCCGCGGTTTTGATGCGATAGAAACATATTCGAAACATCCAGAATTTGGCGGAAGAATTCAATATCCCACACTGAGAGGCGAAATTGCTATTTCATATAATCATAGAACTGCAAACGCACAAAATCTTTTTGGACAACCTGAATTTGCTCAAATTCCAGAAGATAGAATTGGACTTGACGGAAAATGGGATTTAATAATCGGATTATGGCTTGAAGCAACACATATTATCAAGCACCGAGATATTGGGATTTTGACAAATCAAAGTCTGTTTAATTTAGGTACGGATTACACATTTGGTATAGGCAACGGATTAAATATTATCGTAGAACATTTATTTATGTCATATAGTCAAAAATCGTTTGATTTTAATCAAAACTTAAACTTTACTGCATGTAATATAAGTTATCCATTAGGATTTTTCGATAATATAAGCACCATGGCGTATTATAATTGGAAAGAAAATGCTATGTCGTTCTTTTTGAATTATTCGCATCAATTTAATAAAGTTGCAGGATATATTATGGTTTATTATAATCCTAAGACACAGCAAATGATACAGCAAAATGAACTGTTAAATATTTCTTCTGGACCTGGAGTACAAATAATGTTAGTATATAATCATTAAAAAAATGAAAATATGAGCGAAAAAATTATCATCATTGAAAACTTAGTAAAACGCTATCCAGTTGGAGAAGGCGAATTTACAGCATTAAACAATATAAATCTCACATTTGATACAGGAGAGTTTTCTGGAGTTGTTGGACCAAGTGGATCGGGAAAAACTACACTATTGAATATTATTGGTTCATTAGATAGTCCTACCGAGGGAACAGCAAAGGTTTTAGGACATAATATATCAAAACTTTCTCATAAAGAATCAGCACACTTAAGAAATATGCACATTGGTTTTATTTTCCAAGTGTATAATTTGTTGCCTGTTTACACAGTATTCGAGAATGTTGAGTTTGCGTTAATCCTACAAAAAACACCAGCTGCAAAAAGAAAAAAAATGGTTATGGAAGCACTGGAATGGGTCGGCATAGCTTCGATGGCAAATAAAAAGCCTTCAAAACTATCGGGTGGCGAAGGACAGCGAGTTGCGATTGCAAGAGCTATGGTTAAACGTCCAAATTTGGTTTTGGCGGATGAACCGACTGCAAATCTTGATGCAAAAAATGCACATGCAATAATTCAAACAATGAAAGAACTAAATAAAGAATTAAACACTACTTTTTTGTTTTCTACTCATGATGAAAAAGTTATGAGCTATTTAACTCGTATCATACATTTAGAAGATGGAGAAGTTGATAGAGATGAGAGGATGTGATACAGTGATACAGTTATCCAGTGATACAGTAATCCAGTGATACAGTGATACAGTGATACAGTTATCCAGTTATCCAGTGATACAGTGATACAGTGATACAGTGATACAGTGATACAGTGATACAGTGATACAGTGATACAGTGATACAGTGAT
>CAYNKH010000065.1:0-15034 GCA_964397745.1 uncultured Bacteroidales bacterium
CAGTGCATCGCAGTGCTGGCAAGCTTACTTCGACTGGCTCAGCACATCGCAGCACATCGCAGCACATCGCATTTGAACAATAGAAGTAAAAACATTAATAAGTGCAACACTCGGATTGCAACTAAATCTGAGCGAGCGGTAGAAAGGATGAGAAATCAATTATTTTTAATTCTCTATTTTAGATTTGTACAAAACTACTTTCCTATATCAACAAGTCTTAAAATTGGCGTACGATACTTATCAGGGAAATCAGGAATATTATTGCCGTTAGTATCAGGGAAATTCTGTAAATATTTTACAACTGCCATCCATTCTTTACCTTCTTGCACACCATCTTTATTCAAATCAAAATCTATCCAACAAGCTTTATTGTTACTTATTTCAATTCCACGTTGATCTTTTGGTTTAATTTTAACCAATCCTAATGTCATGTTGCTAATTTCACCAACAAATTCCAACATATATGAGTTAGCTGTTAAACTATAAAGCGTTTCGTTCTTTTTTGACAGGTCAATTGCGTTACCACCAATTTTTATGGTTTGAATCTTCTTAAAAAGGCGTTTATTGGAATCATATTCTACTTCTATTCCGCTAAAAAAACAATAGTAAGCAGGTTTCATTTTACCTGCCACAATTAATAATTCCATCAACTTTTTAAGCTCGTTTCCGGTAAGATAAACTTTAGCAAGCGGATATCCAGGAATACCGTCTTCGCCTTCTCCAAGACTAACAACTCTAAACACATCAGAAACTATCTGTATTCCATTAATTCCGGTTCTAAATTTATCTCTGATAACTCCAGCAGCAATTAAAGCTACATCTGTACTTCCGTCTGATTCTGTATTTACATAATAATGTATAGCGTCAGCCAAAAGAGGTCCAAGATTACTTGAGTCTAAATCTCCTAACTCATCACAAACCAAGTCGTAATCAGTTTCTGCTAATGATTTATAATATCCAAACCCCATTGGTTTAAGTAATCTATCATCAACTATTCTAATTTGACCAGCAATTTCTTTATGGACATTGCAATCCCCGCTAATATCGTCATTTACAGGAATAAGTTTATATTTTGCACTATTGATTTTACCATCGGCAATATTTATTTCAAATCTACCAAGATTTACACCCTGTGCTCCAGTTTGCACAATAGCTGTTTCGCCTATCCATATAGGATCGTTAATTGTTGTATGCGTATGTCCGCTAATAATTACATTTATTCCTTTAACTTTTTTTGCAAGCTCAACATCTTCACCTGCCCATTTTCCGTTCTTATCTTTATTGACGCCACTATGCGACAAACAAATAATAAAATCGACTTGCTCATCTTTTTCAAGAATTTTCACAGTTTTTTTTGCAGATTTAATTCTATTTGTAATTTTTAAAGGAGCGACATTAGGTGCAACTTTGTAAGCATCATCTCCCAAAATTCCAAAAACACCGATTTTAAGACCATTTCTCTCAATTATTTGATATTTCTTTACTACATCAGTAGCATAAAGATTTTCAAATGAATCATCTGCTTCACTTTTTTTATCAAATTTAACATTTGCTAATGTCAGCAAAGGTATTTCGCCATTTGCACGATTTGCATCAATAATTTTTGTTAATGTAGCTGGTCCAAAATCAAATTCGTGATTTCCAAGCGAAACGACATCATAGCCCATTTTTTTCATTAATTGCAATTGAAAACCATTATCAGCTTCATAAATATGAAAAAAAGTTCCCATCAAAAAATCTCCAGCATCAAGAACTAATAAATTATCTGGATTTTTCTTTTTCTCAATATCAATTAAAGCAGCAATTCGTGAAAAACCAGCAAGAGTACTATCATTGCCTGTAACACATGGCGAATACTCTATTTCGGGCGAAAAACCTGTTAAGTTACTATGAAGATCATTTGTGTGTAAAATTACAAGTTTACCAGATTTACCTTGTGAAAATGCACTTACACTCAAAAGGACAAGTACGGTAAATATCAAATTATATTTTCTCATTTCGCTTTTTTTAACAAATTTAATATAATTATATTAGATGCTACAACAAATTGTGCAGATAATGCTGCAAAAATCACATTTGCATTGATTAAAGCAATATATTTGCTCCAATAAATCAACTAAATGAAAATATTCAAGTTAAATATTCTCATTCTATTTTTGTCAGTAAGTGTAACACTTTCGGCACAATTTAAAGCTGGTGCATTTATTGGTTTAGGAGTAAATCCAGTTGAAAATCCCATTTTTATTTCCTCAGGCATTTATGCTGCTGCAAAGTATAAATTTATATCTGCCGACTACGCATTTGACTTTAATATTAACAATCGAGATATTAGAGCATTTAACGCTATTAAAACATCTTTAAATTATGAAACTGATATAAATAACTCACATCTAAAAGCTGGGATATTATATTTATACAAGCCTTCAACTGAGTTAATTTCAGAACAAAATTTAGCAATTTTAATTAACTGTAAAATAAACAAATGGGAATTTAATTTAGGAAATAATTTTAGAGCATATAAATTCAAAAAAAGCGTTGAAGACATTGTTAATACTGAAAATAAAACAATTATTTGGGAAAAACCAAATATAATGTATATGGCAAGATACTATTTTTTAAATCCTGCAAAAGAATGGAATTTTTATCTGTCAGCCACAAACTTTGATTGGTTTATTATTGAACAGGAAACAAGCCCATTTATCAATGCTGGAGCATACTATAAAAATAAGGAAAATGGACTAAAATTATTTACCGACTTTAATTATCAGGCGGCTGGTTTTAATAATATAAGAGTAAATTATTTTGGATTTTTTATCAGAATAGGTATTATATGGGAAATAGAGTAACTACAATATTATTTTTTACGCTTTTTGCTATCATCTTCACATCTTGTGAGTATGATGCAGATTTTAGCGGACTAATTCGCTCAACTGACCGTGTCGAAAAACGTTTTGAACAATCTATGCAATGGAATATACAAAACCCTTATCAAACAATTTCAATTTCAAAAGAGGATTATCAAATACTTGTAGCAGCCGATTCACATATCGGTGAAATGATAAACTTTTCATTTTTAAAAAACTTGTATCTGCAAAAAGATTATTCAGCTTTGGTTCTTGTTGGAGATATTGTATCTGGAAAAGAGGAAGATTATCTGCTTTTTGTTGATTCCATTTCTGATATAACAAAGCCTTTATTTCCAATGGTTGGAAACCATGACCTTTACTTTGACGGTTGGAAATACTTTTACAAATACTTAGGTTCATCAACCTACTGGTTTATGGTCGAAACCCCAACAGCCAAAGATATTTATCTATGTCTGGATAGCGGCGGTGGTACGTTTGGAAAGTCACAAATTAACTGGTTAGAACATTTCTTAAAAGACAATCGTAAAGATTACAGATATTGCACAATTTTTAGCCATGTTAATATTCTACGAACTCGCAGAACAACAAGTGCAAACCCTATGACCGAAGAAGTTGTTTATCTTCTTGATCTTTTTGCCCGGAATAATGTTGATTTAGTAATAACAGGACACGACCATATTCAGGATGAAGAAATATTTGGAAATACAACATATCTTATTCTTGATGCACTAAAAGATAATAATAAAAATGCGGGATATGGAGTTTTAAATATTAGCAATAATGATATCTCTCACGAGTTTGTGAGATTGGAATAGTGTTGGGCGGTGGTTTCGAAACATTGGTCAGTTAGCGGGTTCCTCAGTCTCCTTAGGGCAATATTCTTTACTTCAAATCATCTATCCGTTTAAGTTCATCTTCTTTAAGCTGTTTGCAATTATTTAACAACAAAGTATTAAAATACATTTGGCAAGTAAATTCAAGGACTTCCATTCTATCAAAAGCTTGGAAAAGTGATTTTCCTATACAAATTGCCCCATGATTTTTCATTATTGCCACATCAGCATTTTTTAAAGCCAAAGCACAGTTAGTAGCAAGCTCTTCTGTTCCCATAAGTTTATAATCAACCATTGCAATTTCGCCTAAAACAAATCGAGCTTCACCAGTCATTGATGAAATAGGTTTAATATCTGTAACAGCAAAAGTACTTGCGTAAACAGGATGTGCATGAACAATTGCAAAAACATCTTTTCGAGCTTTGTAAATCTCTTGGTGCATTTCAAATTCCATACTTGGCTTAAGTTCAGGAGTTAAATTTTCTCCTTTGGGATTGAATACAATTATCGCCTGTGCTTTAATACAGGATTTATCTGTTTGGCTCGCAGTAATAAAAACATATCCATCACTATTTCTCATGCTAACATTACCACCACTTGAGGTTGTAAGTCGCTGTTCATACAAACGACGCATTGTTTTTGCAACTAATCTTCTTTCGTATTTAAATCTCATTTTTAAATAATGTTTTTATTGATTTTGTATTTGCCTTTACTATCCCTTTTTCGGTAATTATTCCAGTAATTAATTCAGCAGGCGTTATATCAAATGCAGGATTTGAAGCTTTAGAACCTGGACTTGCAGTAAGGATAGTATGAAAATTACCTTTATTATCTTTTCCATAAGAATAAATTACTTCCTCCTCTCCTCTTTCTTCAATTGGAATTCCTTTTCCGTTTGGAGTATCTAAGTCGATTGTACTCAGTGGAGCTGCAATATAGAAAGGGATTCCGTAGTATTTTGCTGCAATTGCTTTTTCAAGAGTTCCAATTTTATTTGCAGTATCGCCATTTGCTGCAATTCTGTCAGCACCAACAATCATAATATCAACTTTTCCTAGTGACATATAATGAGCACCAGCATTATCAGGAATAATTGTATGCGGAACTCCAGCCTGATTAAGCTCCCATGCAGTAAGTCTTGCACCTTGCGAGCGCGGACGAGTTTCATCAACCAAAACATGAATATTTTTACCTAAATTATGTGCTGCATAAATTGGTGAAAGTGCCGAACCATAATCAACAAGAGCTAACCAACCAGCATTGCAATGAGTTTCTATTGTAAAACCATCTTTTATTAACTCATTTCCATAAACTCCAATCAATCGCCCATGCTCTGCACATTCATCAGCAATTGCATGAGCTTCTGAAATTGCAAACTCTCTTGAAGTTTCGGCAGCTTTTAAAACTCTTGTGCTAGCATACGATAAATTTACCGCAGTTGGACGAGTACTATCAATTTTGTGCTTTGCATCTAACAAATTTTGTATCAAATTATTATCATCTGAATTTAAAATTGCTTGTAACATTGCATATCCCCCAGCAGCACCAATTGAACCTGCTCCACGAGTTATCATTGTACTTATTGCATCACAAGTATCATTAATTGTTTTACAATAACATATCTCAAACTCAAAAGGAAGTTTATTTTGTTCAATCATACAAACAGTAGTTCCGTCCATCCAAATTGCTCGATAATTTTTGCCATTAACATTCATAAGCCACAGTTATATTACTATTGTGCAAAGTTAATTATTTATTGATAAAATTCCATTACTTGAAGTTTAAAGGTTGAATAATACCACAATCGTAACAATTAAAGCTTACAATTATATAAGCCAATATGTAGTATTAAACAAAAATTGTTAGTAAAAATCCTTAGCAAATAAGTTTCAAAATGTTCTTTTTTATATTTTTGAAAAAAAAAAAATGAAAAAGACATTATTTGCAGTTTGTATATTTATAAGTTTATTAAGTTTTACTCAAAATAAATCATATAGCGATTTGTTGAATAATCTTACCAAACTTCCTGAATTACAAAACGCAAGCTTAGGCTTATATGCTGAAAACCTTAATACAGGAGAGATTATTTTTAATCATAATTCTGAAATCAGTCTTGTGCCTGCCTCAGTTTTTAAAATTCTTCCAACAAGCATTGCTCTCGAATTATTTAGTCCTGAGCATAAATTCAAAACCGAATTAGCATACAGTGGCACAATTACCTCCGACGGAAGTTTAAATGGCAATTTATATATTATCGGATATGGCGATCCATGTTTAGGTTCAACAAATTATTCAAATCATTATGGCGATTTAATTTCTGATTGGGTAAGTAAAATCAAGCAAGCGGGAATTAAAAAAATAAACGGAGATATAATTGCTGATGCCTCATATTTTAACAAAATAAATATCCCTAACAAATGGCTTTGGGAAGACTTAGCAAACTACTATGCAAACCCAGGGTCTTCACTAAATTACATGGATAATCTTTATTTTATCCATTTTCAAACAGGCAATATTGATGGTAGTCCTACAAAAATCACGAAAATTGTCCCCGATAACCTAAACTTAAATATTGACAACCAGGTGTTATCATCATCTACAACTTGGGACGAATCATTTGTTTTTTTTGGTGAGAACAAAAATGATAGAACAGTTAGAGGAACCTTGCCGTGGAAAAAATCAGACTTTCCAATTAAAGGCTCTATGCCAGATCCAGAATTATATTTAACAAAAGTTTTAAATGATGCTTTAACAAGTTCTGGAATTAATATTAGTGGCGAATGCAAAAGCAGTTTTGAAAACATCAATGAACAACGCAAAGTTTTCCATACCGTTTATTCACCCGAATTATCAAAAATCGTTGAAACTACCAATTTTAAAAGCTTTAATTTATATGCCGAAATGCTATCTTACCATATCGCAAAAAAGACAGGAAAGCCATATAAGGATGCGGTTTTATCGCATTTATACTCAAAAGGAGTTAACACCGATGGTTTAAATATTGAAGATGCTTGTGGATTAAGTCATTTTAATTCTATAACTGCACACCAGATGACAGATTGGTTAAAATATATGCGAAAAAAGTCTGCTTATAAAGATACATTTTTTGCAAGTTTGCCAGTTGCTGGGACAAGTGGAACGCTTTCTCGGTATTGTATCGGCACAAAAGCACAAAACAGATTACACGCAAAAAGCGGAAGTATGACAAGAGTTAGAGCCTATGGAGGGTATATCTTAAACTCCAATGGTGATGAAATTGTATTTTGTTTTATTGCAAATAATTATGCTTGTAATAACTACGGCATGAGGAAAATTTTTGAGAATCTTTTTAATAAAATTGCGGAGATTTAATAATAATCAAAGATGAAAAAGCTCGTAACATCAACCATAGACTTTATTAAAGAAGATTTTGACATTTCTTTATATCTCAAAATATTATTATTTACCGCAGCCTTGATTTTTATAGAATATAAATTTGCTGCATATTCCATTTTTGCTGATAAATATGTTTTTAGTAATTTAATTTACATCATCAATTTTACAGCTTTTTCGATAGCCTATTATGGTGTAATTATAATTCTCAAAACACATAAATACAGTAATATCAAATTAGACAAAGAGTTTTGGTTAAAAAGTCTAATATCAATAGCCACAGCAAGCCTTTATATTGGATATTTTGGATACAATGGTATTAAAATCAATATGCCATATCCTGCAAGTCGGTTTTACTTTTTCACGGCAAACAATCTTAGTGGTATTTTTACATTACTAATGCCTGTTGCACTAATTTATTTTATATTTGATCGCAATAAAGACAACCCATTTTACGGCTTTAATTTAAAGAATTTCAACTATAAATTAGCTGCACAATTAGCCATTATTGCCATACTAATCGCATTCATCGGAAGTCGTTTTCAATCTGTATCGGAATATTACCCAATATTAGAACGAACTGCCTACAAATCTTTTGCACAAGAAATATCTGCACCTAACTGGCTTACAGCAAGTGTTTTTGAGTTTGCTTACATGTTTGATTTTGTAATGATTGAATTGTTCTTTCGAGGCATTATGATATTTGGGTTTATAAAAGTATTTGGCAAAAGAGCCATATTGCCTGTTGCCTGTCTTTATGCAGTTATACATTTTGGCAAACCGCTACCAGAAACTATAAGTTCCTTTTTTGGAGCATATTTATTAGGAATTATCGCTATAAATCAAAAAAATATTGGGATTGGAGTTGTTTTACACTGCATTTTAGCATTTGCGATGGAAATATTTACGATAAGTTGAGTAAATAAATATTAAATTATCAAGTTGTTTTAAGAGAGTCCAAATATTTTTTCCCTACGGGAAAAATACTCTAAGGATTGTCTTTTTTCATTGACATTTATGTCCTACGGACAAAAAAAATTTAACAAAAAAATTTACCAAAACGCTATTTTATAGTCCGTTAGGCGCTGTCCTGCGACGCGTTGAGACTACCGAAGTGAGCTTTTGTCGAAGAGACTTTAATATCAATAAAAAATCTATAATCAATTTTTCATTTTGTCCAGAGGACATCAACATGTTTAATTTAAATTTTCGTTTATAAATAATTTTTGCGTAAATTTGTTTAATATAATATGAAAAAAAACAATGAATATGAAAAAAATTGCAGCAGTTTTGGTAAGTTTGATATTGTTTTATAGTTGTGATGTACTAATGCAAAGCCTTGAAACGATTGACAGTGGGACAAGTCAGGGTTTAACACAGCAACAAGTTGCAAAAGGGCTAAAGAATGCACTTGAAGTCGGTATCGAAAAGACAGTAAATGTTGTTAGTTTGACAAATGGTTTTTATAAAAATCATGAAATAATGATACCATTTCCCCAAGAAGCCATTAAAGTAAAAGAATTGTGCGAAAACCTTGGTTTAGGAAATCAGGTAATTCAATTTGAAGAAAAGCTAAACCGTGCCGCTGAAGTAGCAGCAAAAGGTGCAACAGGGATTTTTAAAGAGGCAATTGCTCAAATGACAATCACTGATGCTATCTCAATATTAAAAGGTGGAGATGATGCTGCAACACAATATTTAAAAAGAACAACATCGAATAAACTATATCAGAAATTTTATCCTGTAGTAGTAAACTCAACAGAAAAAATAATGCTTGCAAAATACTGGACTCCATTAGTTGATAAATACAATACTGTAACTAAACTAACAGGCGGTGAGCAAGTGAACACAGACCTTAATGCTTACGTAACCAATAAAGCTCTTGATGGATTATTCCTGATGGTAGCTAAAGAGGAATTAAAGATTAGAAAAGACCCAGTTGCCAGAGTAAGTGATATTCTTAAAGAGGTTTTTGGTAGCTCATTAAATCCATATAATAACTAAAACTTAAAAACATGAAAAAAACATTATTATTTCTCGTAATTGTATTGACATCAGCGGCCATTTTTGCTTCTATCCCACCTCGTACACCTTTTGTTGTACTCAAAGTTAATGGTGTTGAATATAAAGAAGGAGCCGAAATATCTGTTAGATCTGGCGAAAGAATACAAGTAGAAGCAATTCTAAAAGGTGGAAAAAGAGATTATTGCTCCGACCCTCAAACTTATGCTAATGTAGGACGCAATACTGTAATTACTTCGCAAGGTGAAAATGGCATGACTTTCGAAATTAATGGAGGACAATTTCACGGTGACTGGAGATTAAGTTCAGAAAAAGCGACATTTAGCTCAGGTCCAGATGTTGTGATAACACCTAAAAGCGATGGTAAAGTACAACGAAGTGCAGAAGTTGAATTTAAACCAGGGAATTATTCAAAAGTTTTCTTTAAAGTTAGCTCGGTTACCGAATGGCACTATGTACGTAATACTCCTGCTGGCAAAACCGAGCAAGACGAAACAAACAATGGAACTGCAACATTCTATTTTGTTATTGAAGCAGAAGAAGGAGTTTGGTACTCATCTAATAATATTAAAGCGATAGGGACAGAAGATTTCTCCATTCGCAATAATTTAGACAGAATTCAAAGTTCGTACAATCAAATTGAGAAGTCGCTACTTGAAAGGGATTTTTCTTCAGCGGAAATGCATTTTGAAAATTTAAAAACCAGTATAGATGAACTAAAAGGAAATATAAATAGAGCCAAAGAAAAAGACAAAAATTTTGAATGCGAAATTAGTTTAATAGGATTGCCATCAGACATTACGATGAAACACATAAAAGACTTACGAACACTTGCAAATCTATGGAAAGACAATTATGATATTTGCACTAAAAATGTAACAGAAATTAATAGTTTATTATTAAATACTCAACTAACTTTTACAAATAATATATTCAAATCGGTAATAAAAAACTATGTAAATTGGGGAACTTCTGTTCCTTCGGCTCCTGAAGATTTATTATCCGTTTACGATCCAAGTAATATTTTTGGTCCAGTCGATTTACCAAGAAAAGTATTAGGTTGGGTTGAAGAAGCCGAAAAAGACGCTTCAATACTTAAAGACCAAATATCATCAATGCAAAAACTAAAAGAGTTGCAAACATTTTATCAAAACAGGATAGACAGCTTTATTAAAGAAAGACGGGAATTTATCAATATTCTTAATAGTTTAAAACCTGCTCAAGATTTACACAATAAAATGCAATCATTTATCAGTTCGAATCCTAATGTTAAATATATTGAAAAATAATAGAAACTTAGTAGTGTTTGTCCATAATGTTCGACACTAAGTTATTATCATACAAACTAAAAGTCTAGATTACTGGGCTTTTTTATTTATCATCAGTTTTATCCCAGCTAAGCATAATCCGTGAAATATTAGTGGCATGTCGGCTAGCCGCCTGAAGCAATCCTAATAATTCAAGATGTACTCCAGAACTACCAAGCGAAATTGGATTTTGACTTACAAGGCGTTCGTAATGCTGCATTTGGTACTCTTCGGCAAGGTTTGCATATTTTTTATGTTTCCTTTTAATATGCTCAATTTTTTCGAGATTAAACTCATTAAAAACTTCCATTGACCGACTAATTTGCTTTAAAGTTTTTTCAAGCATTAACTCCAATTCTTGTTTGCCTTCGGGCGAAAATCTCGCTTCTGAGTTAATCCACTTTTGGGCCTGTCGTCTCATATTTGTATTAACAATATCAGCAATCATTTCCAACTCATTTGCAACATACATAATTTGGTAAGCATCATTAAAACTCTCTTTGTCAGTACTTTGAGAACTTACACTTATCATATAATTATTAATATTGTCTTGTAAAAAATCTATTTCATTTTCAAGTTTTTGCCATTTGTCAAGAATAGTAAGATCTTTATTAAAAAAAGGTGTTAACGAAATATTAAGCATTTTTTGAACTTTAGAACTCATTCTTTCTGTTTCCTTCTTAGCGAGTCCTAAAGCCATTGCAGGCGAAGCACTTAAAGTGGAGTTTATATATTTTAATTGAAATTCTTTAGAGATTTTTAAAGGTTTATCTGGAATTATTTTCACAATCAATTTAGAGTAAAACTTTAAAAAAGGCAAAATCAATATTGTAAGTCCAACACTAAAAACAGTATGTGCATTAGCGATTTGACGTGGGACAGTACTACCAAGGTTCTCAACTGTATCGGCAGTGCCTTGTACATGCGGCGAAATAGCTTTAACAAGCGCTGCAAATTCTGGTATCCACCAAACAAAAACGAGTACTCCAATAAGTTTAAATAATGTATGTGCAAATGCAACCCGCTTAGCCTCGCGACTAGAATTTAAGCTTGCAATAATTGCAGTAACTCCCGTACCAATATTTGTTCCCAAAATTAGTGGGATACAAGCTTCGAGACTTAAAAATCCAAGCGATGCAATAGTTATCATTATCCCAATAAATGCAGCACTACTCTGTATCAGTGCGGTAAATATAAAACCAGCCAATATTCCAACAAATGGATTTTCAAGTTTAATCAACAAACTCAAAAACCTTTCGTCAGACCTAAGTGGATACATTGCCTGAGACATAATATACATTCCAAAAAACAATAAGCCCAATCCCAATACTGATTTCCCAATATTATTAAATTTGGTAGATTTTGCAATTAGCATAACAATAAAACCTGCTGCAACAATAAACAAAGCATAATCGGTAATATTAAGAGCTATCAATTGAGCGGTTATTGTTGTACCAATTCCAGCACCAAGCAACATTCCCAAAGTCTGTGTAAAGCTCATTATTCCAGCTTGCACAAATCCTACAAGCATAACAGTTGCAACACTACTACTCTGCACCATAACCGTTAAAACTACTCCAGATATTAGTGCTGCAAACTTATTATATGTAAATTTAGAAATAATAGATCTCATTCGACTTCCAGCCACGGCTTGCATTCCTTTGCTAAGTATCTGCATACCATACAAGAACATAGCTAATCCACCAAACAAGCCCATTATTAAGAAAACTATCCAACTTGATTTTCGTGCATTAAGAGTATAAACAATACTATTAGCAGTAATGTCCTCATTTGAACTAACAAGAATTTTATAATCCCCTTCGGTATCACCAAGTTTAAAATTATTTATTGCAAGTCCAGTTGAGTCGGTATAAACAATTTGTTTTTCAATCATATATCCACTGGCATTTTCTGGGAAAGAGATTACCCTAAATATCAACTCATGCCCTTTTACAGGGTTTCCAGCATCGTCTGTAACCAGAACTCTTATCGGAGAATTACAAGTTTTCCCAACTGTTTGTGTCTGATTATCACCACTATATGAATAAATTTGCGAATCTTGAGGTTTACTAATTACAACTGCAGTCAAATTAATTGCCGACAACAGAACCAAACAAAGTAAACTTATTTTTAACCTAATCATATTATTTAGTTTTACACAAAAATATACAGATTAATTTACAAATTGAGTATAACTTAAAAATAAATAAATACAACATAAAAATTCTAATTTGCATAAAACAGCCTCTCCAAATAAAAATTATTAATACTATTATCATTAAATTGTAAATTTGTTTTTTTAATATTGCACAAACAAAATAAATAAAAGATATGCAAGTTCAATTACCGGTAAAACGAGTTGCAGCTATTCACGACATTTCGGGCTATGGTCGTACTTCGCTTTCAGTTGTCATACCGATTTTATCGACAATGGGAATAAAAGTATGTTCATTACCAACTGCATTACTTTCCTCTCACAGTCAATATGATGGATATCACTTTGTTGATCTTACAGACAATATGTCGGCGATAATTGAACATTGGAAAACATTAGGTGCGAGTTTCGATGTTATTTATAGTGGTTTTCTTGGGTCTCACAAACAAATTTGTATTGTCGAAGATATGATAAACGAATTTAAAACAGAAAACGGCTTTGTTGTAATTGATCCTGTTTTGGGAGATAACGGTAAACAATACTCATCAATTAGTAATCAAATTGTTGTGGAAATGCGTTCGTTAATCAAAAAAGCAGACATTATTACCCCAAATTTAACTGAGTTGTTTTTATTATTAGGACAAGACTACAATATCAAGACAGAAGAAACAGAGATTAAAGATATGATGTTAAAACTTGCAGATGCAGGTCCCGAAATAGTTGTTGTTACCAGTGCTCCTGACCATAATCCAGGACGAGAATTCTCGGTATTAGCTTACAATAAAAATGGCAATAGGTTTTGGAAAGTCCCTATAGATTATATTCCAGCAGATTTTCCTGGAACAGGAGATTGTTTTACGAGTGTACTAACAGGAGCTTTAATGCAAGGCGACAGTTTACCTATAGCATTAGACAGAGCGGTTAGTTTTATTTCTTATGGTGTTAGAGCAACTTTTGGTTATAAACACGATGCAAAAGAAGGAATACTATTAGAAAAAATATTAGACAGACTAAATACTCCGATGCCTATTAGTAGTTATGAGGTTTTTTAGATAAAATCGGCATGAGGTTTTCACTTCCAACTCCCAACTTATTGTGGTAATTTGCAAACCTTAGTGGGTTATGGGTAGTAAATTGCACAGGCTCCTGACCATTTTGACCTCTCTCTAAACCCGAACTCCGAACTTATGGCTCATACATTACATTACATAATATATCTTACCTCAATATAAATTGTCATATCTCCCCCATCATAATCGAAACAAAAATCGTTAAATTTCGGCTTTTTCATTCCCTTATGTTTGTAATTTGAGAACCCAAAGCCCTCTCTAGGAACATAAAAAGCATATTTCATAAGACCATCACAATCTTCATCATCTAACAAAGCTATTCCGTATTTACCTTTTTTTATATCAGTGTATTTTACAGTTATTGCACCATTTTTAAGTTTCGATTTTCCAATATATTTTGCAAAAGACGGGGTTTCATTAGAAAAATCATTTTGAGACTGAAAAAATGCAAGACGGATCTGACCTTTTGTACTGTTTATTTCAGTAATCTTTATGGTAAGTGTCTGCGCTTTGACGCTAAGTGCATAAGTAAGCACAATGACAAGAATTACAACATTTTTTTTCATACAATAATTTTACCTAAACATTAATACTAATTTATACCCGTTAAAAAATCTCACAATATTATTGTTCCAAATTGGAGGTGCTAAAGTAGTTTTCATTAGCATCTGTACCTCGTTTATATTGATCAATTATAATCTCTGATTTACGTCCATTTTTGTGATTAACAGCAGTCATATTAAAAGCCATGTGCTTTCCGTCGGTTTGCTTTCTATAATCACTCATAGTTGAGGTTTTGATTAATTTATTGTCTTTATCATAAAAATCAGTTTTATAAGGTAGAAAGTTATTTTTGTCGATATAAGTAATTTTTTTAGTAAACTTTTCTACCGATGCAATTTCTTTGGTTTTACATGTAGATTCTATTTTGTGGCACACCTTGCCATCAACAGTTTCTGTTCCTAAAAGCTTATATGTAAAATCGTCCATATTAGGGCTACTCATATCCGAGTTAGAAAACTCACTTCCCATAAAACTCGAAGCTTTTTGTGAACTTACAATTCTACGTGTCTTTTTCATTGAAGGTAAGTAAACCCACATATCGTCATCCTTATCTTCGTAATCAAATATCAGCATTGCTGTACCTCTTACGTCAGCTGGCGAAAGAAATTTTATCATAGTTTTTCTAACATCCCCAAATTTTTTGGTAATATTTGAAACCTGACGCGTTCTTACATTGCCTCTATTATCGTAAATTTTAAGTGTTGATGTCATTTCCATAGCATCAGCAGAAACTGCATCACTTGATTTTGTCATTAGGGCTCTGGCATCTTGAGCGTTTGCATAAACACTTGCCAGTAAGATGAGTGATAAGATAATAATTGATTTTTTCATTTTTATAATATTT
>CAYNKH010000066.1:0-7834 GCA_964397745.1 uncultured Bacteroidales bacterium
AAATATAGCCGAAAATATTCTTAAAAAACATGTATTTGCTTAAACGGATACGGTTTTAGCTGTCAAATGTTTACTGTCGAACAGCAGATAATCTCTCAATGCGGAACTTCGTAACTCTGAATTCATAATTAATAACAATATTGTAGTGTCTGACAATGGAGCCACTATTTATTCTCAAATGTGCATTTCATCAAAAATAAATTTGTTTTCAGCCACTAAATTTTGTATATTGTAAAATAAAAAGTTAGCTTATGTTTAATAATACCAATATATCAATTATCAGAAAAAGCTGTATTTTTATCCTAGAAATTATTGACTTTCACAATGAGTTAATATTGAATGGAAAAAAACCTATTGCGGTAAAGATATTGAACTCTACGCTTGTTGGCACTACGTCTTTGCAAAGGGCTTTAAATGCAACAACAAGTAGGGAGTTTGTTGAAAGTAAAAAACTTTCAGTTAAGCATTTAAAAAATGTGATTTACTGGATAGAACAATGTGAAAAATCTGGCTATTATTTTGACGAAAATCTCTTAAAGACTTGTATGGAAATACTTGATTTCTGTGAGTCAGAGGAGTTTGCCGCTTAGAATAGCTTTTTTTGATGTGTAATGCTGTTCAAATTATTGAGCGGTTATATAATTATTGTCAATTTGTTATATCTCTAATTCATCGCTATTGGTAATGGTAATTTTAGCATAGGGTTTGTCATACAAATTCAAAACAACGCCTTCCCCCAAATTATATCCTTTATGATAATGTCAAAATCTTTTTTTGCCTTACAACGCCCCAAACAAGTCTTGTGAGTTTTGTATCTTATTTATTATCTGATAGTTACTCTAATAGCAAACGTAATATCAAAGATAGAGTTTGTCTTATTGCACATAAAAACTTATTGATAAAAAAAAGATTCACTTTTTACGTGGAATTTCCAAGTCTTCTTGCATCTATACAGAAAACAAAGAATAATAACTAAAAATTTACAATTATGAAAACAACAATTTTTTTAGCAGTATTGATAATGTTTTCAATCTGCGTTTCGGCACAAAATGGAGCAATATACGGAAAGGTTTATGATGAAAATGGTGAGCCAATGTATGCAGTAAATGTAAGTATAATTGATGCAGCTTCGCCTATGGGGGCTACTACTGATACTAACGGGGATTTTAAAATTAAACCTCTTGATGCTGGTACTTACACAGTAGAAATCTCTTTTATCAGTTATCATAAATCTACCATTTTAGGGGTTAGTGTTAGCAATAACAAAATTACATTTCTTGAAGATGTACATTTAAAGCCTGATTATATTTTATTAGGCGGAATTGATGTGATTGAGTTTCATACAAACAAACTTATTGATCCTGATGAACCTCAAAAGATGGTGATTGATAATGATATGCTTTTGAGAACGCCATCAGTGAAAAATCCGGCAATGCTTGCGAGAGCATATCAAAGTGATGTGCAGATTGTTGGTAATCAGATGGTTGTTAGGGGCTCTCGTCCTGGAAGTAGTAGTGTATATATTGATGGAATGAAGGTTGCTGATGAGATGTCTGGGATTCCCTCTCTTGCAATTGGGTCTCTTGAGATTTATACTGGTGGGATTCCTGCAAAATACGGAGACGTTACTGGTGGTGTAATAATGATGTCAACAAAAGGATATTTTGATTTTTTAAACGAGCGAAAAGCTGCTGAAAGTAGAAGGTAAGTCCAAGTGTTTTTATCTGCGACAGAAATATAAGTGTTTGTCGCAGATTTGTTGAAACTAATTGTATTTTTAGAACGTAAAATTATTAAATGAAACATCTGAGCGACATAGAACTAATTGAGTGTTATCAAAAGGATAGAAATATGGTCTTGGAAGAGATATACAATCGATACTCTAATTTGGTATATGGTGTTTCTTTAAAATATCTTGGTTCTCGCGAAAAAAGTCTTGATGCTGTTATTGGTGTTTTTGAATTACTCATGAGAAAAATTCAGAGCCAACAAATTGAAAACTTCAGTTCGTGGTTGTATTCTGTAACAAAAAATCACTGTTTAATGATTTTACGTAAAGAGAAAAGTGAATCAAAACATATATCTGAATTTTATTTCTTTACCGAAGCAAATTATGATAGAGATGCAGTAGATAAACCAGAGTTTAAATATATACAGGAAGCATTATGCCAGTTAACTAACGAACAAAAAGAATGTGTTACAATGTTTTATTATAATGATATGTCATATTCTGAAATAGCGGATGAAACAGGTTTTTCGGTTAAATCGGTTAAGAGTTATTTGCAAAATGGAAAAATAAAACTAAAAAAAATAATGGAGGAACAGAATAATGTCGAATAATAATATTAATAAAAAACTTAGCGACTATGTTAACGGAAATATGTCAGGTGAACAAGAAGCTGATTTTTTGCACTTGGCAGAAAATAATCCTTTTTTGTTAGATGCTATTGAGGGATTTAAGCAAACAAATGCAAGTCCTAACGATTTAATAGGAATTAAAAAGAAAATCATAAAATCAAATAAGAAATCTTTCTTAAATATTGTTGTTGCTGTCTCTGTTGCCGCTTCTTTAATTCTTTTTGCTTTTTATATTGCTAAAGATACATCGTGGGATTTGCAGCATAATCCGAAGAGAGATTTGCAGGTTCAATCTTCTAACATACCACTGGTAGCTCCTCAGGATAGTATCGAAAAAGAAGATTCCGTTCTTGTAATTGACAATTGTATAGACTCATATACTTCTGAAATGCGAATTGTACCCCACGAATTTGTTGTACCAGAGAGTATTGCTCCACTTTATACTATTAGAAGTATTACAGTCGAAAACGATATGCCTGATAATGAACTTGATTATTCATATATGTACCGTTCTAACCATTACTACTCTTATGTTGGGGATTTTAAAATTGTAGATTATAGATACGATAAAAGAAAAAATCGTAATAATTTGAACATCATTGAGCATGGTACAAGTTTTACTATGAATAGAAATGTCTTAGTTCCTAAAACGCAAATGACTTATATGGATTTTTTGCAAGCTGCACTGGATAAATACAAAAGCAATGCCTATGTCGATGCTGTAAGTGATTTTAATATTATTTTAGAGCAATTTCCTAAAGATGCAAATGCAATATTTTACAAAGCTCTGTGTTTTTATGAGTTGGGAGAAAACGATAAGGCACTATATATGTTTGATAAAGCAATTAGCCTGAGTATCAATACTTTTCATGAGGAAGCGATGTGGTATAGCGGAATGATTTATAAAAACAAAAAACAATACGCAGCGGCAGAACAGGTTTTGCAAGAGATTGTAGATGATAAAGGATATTATGGAGTACAGGCACAAAAAGAACTTGATGAACTCTATAAAACTTATATCAATGAATAAAAGAATAGTAATATTAGTAATAGTGTTTAGTTTGTTAAGCTCTTTTGTCTTTACTCAGAAAAAGACTTTGATACAAGGTAGTGTTTTTGATTTAGAAACTGGTGAACCAATAAGTGAAGTTCACGTTTTTATAAACGGAAAAACACAAGGCACCATTACTGATGTATTTGGCAATTATTCAATTTCTCTTGACCAGGTAGGAGACACTTTAGTGTATTCACATATTCGTTTTGATACTGTTCAAATAGTTTATAAATGGTCTGATTTTAAAGCAGATGTTTTACTTAACCCTGTGGAATATATGTTGCCAACAGCGACTGTAAGGCCGGTGCAGAATGTTAGTAAAGGTATGCTATTAGACGTTACTGATTATTTTTTTATAGGTGATTCTATTTTGTACTCAGGCTTTTGCTATCGCTATAATAAAAAGCAGAACCCATGGTTAGTTATGATTGCACCTGATGGCGATACTTGTTTTACGTATTGCGTGGGCGAGGAAGGACACTTTTTTAAAGATTGTTTCGATAATGTACATTATCTAACAGATGATTACGCATACCAGTTGGTGTTTTATAAGGATAGCGTAAGCCTTGAATATCAGACAGATATTGATGAGTTTATGTCTGCTATGAAAGATTGCAAATTCCAATCTAATGGGCAAATTGTGTTTAGCCAATTTTCGGATAGAAACCAAATTCTAATTTACTATCTTGCAGACACTACAACTTACGAAATTGAAATATTTAGAACTATAGCAGATGAGATAAAACTTAATATGCTTGCATTTCAAGGCTTGTTTTTTGCAATGGGACCACCTCCTAACGATCACGATTTGCGTTTTGAAGAAATGATGTACGAACCAGTTTTTGCTCCGATAATTAAAACGGATGATACTATAGCAATTATAAATTATACTGATTCAAAAATTGAACTTTATGATACCTGTTTTAACTTGTTAGGGAGTTCGTCAATTTATTTTCAGAACAGCAAATTTTGCGAAGATGAAATTGTTGTCGATGATTCCACAGGAAAGGCTTATGCCGTTTTTTTGCGTAATGGAAAGACTTCTGTTAAAGAAATATTCCTTAGTAGTGGGGCTTCTGGACAAGACCTGTCAATACCAGCTTTTCATTGGATAGATAATGTGAAAGCACACAATAACAGATTATATTTCCTTTATCGAGAAAAGTTTAGCGGTAGTTTAAGAGCTTTGTTTAGAATGTCTTTGGAATAGATTGTTTTCGGATTTTTTAGTTTATTTAGATTTCGCTTAACACAAGTGTTTTTGCTTGCTACTTGCCAATTAGTATGTTCACAATAAAATCGTAGTGTATCCACACATTTTGATATAGCGGTAGTTTTTTAATTAGTTATGCTCTAATCTGCAATCTTTTATTATTATATTTGCATAATGAATGAAATTATTCTTTTGCTAATTGTAGGTATTGCAGCAGGTGTGCTTGCCGGATTATTCGGCGTTGGAGGAGGAATTATTGTAATTCCAGCTCTGATATACATTTTTGGAATGACTCAACATCAGGCACAAGGTACAAGTATCGGTTTGCTGCTATTACCAGTGGGAATCTTGGCATTTATGAATTATTACCGTGCTGGATATATTAATGTTAAATTTGCTTTAATATTAGCCGCTGCATTTGTTGTTGGTGGGTATTTTGGTTCAAAATTGGCTATAAATATTCCAAATATTAATCTGAAAAGAATATTTGCGGTTTTTGTTATTCTTGTAGGTTTAAAAATGCTTTTTGGAAAATAAAATTTATAAGATGAGTGATATTAAAAATGAAATAAAGAAATTAGGCCAACAAATATTCAATGATGTGGTTTCGTATCGTCGTCATATACATCAATATCCAGAGTTGGCGTTTAACGAATTTGAAACTGCTGCATATATACGAGATGTTTTGTCAAAAAATGGAATTGAAACAGACAATAGTTTTGGCGATAATGCTGTAATTGGAATCATTGAAGGTAGCTTGCCTGGCAAGACTATTGGGTTGAGAGCAGATATAGACGCATTAGAAATTGTTGAATTAAATGTATGCGAATATAAATCAACCAAGACAGGAATAATGCATGCTTGCGGACACGATGCTCATGCTGCTTCACTTTTAGGTTCTGCAATAATATTAAATCAATTAAAAGATAAAATTAAAGGAAGAATTATACTTGTGTTTCAGCCTGCCGAAGAAAAAAATCCTGGCGGAGCAATCGGGCTTATCGAAAAAGGTTTATTAACGAAATACAACATAAGCAAGATGTTGGGACAACATGTATGTCCTGAAACTGAAACAGGAAAATTCCTATTTGGTTCGGGTCTATTAATGGCTTCTACTGACGAATTATATGTTAGTTTTTTTGGTAAAGGCGGACATGCAGCATTACCTCATACACGTTCTGATACAGTATTGGCTATTGTGGATTTTATTTCTGAAGTTATGGACTTTCAAAAGAAATTAGAAAGCGAATTCCCGTTTATAATAGCTTTTGGGAAAATTATTGCCGAAGGAGCTGTGAATGTTATTCCTGATGAGACAATTACTCATGGAACAATGCGGACGTTAGATGAAGATTTACGCAAACATATTAAGATGCAGCTTCATTTAATCGCTGTAAAATCCGCAAAAAAATATAATTGCACTTCAAAATTGGAGGTGTGTGCTGGTTATCCAAGTTTAATTAATGACGAAAAACTTACAAATATCACTAAAAAAGCAGCAGCAGAATTTATTGGGATTAAAAACATCAAAGAGTTGAAATTACGTATGACTGCTGAAGATTTCGCATATTATTCCAGAGAAATACCTTCGGTTTTTTATCGTTTTGGTGTAACAGGAAATGGTAAAGGCAATGTAAATGTTCATAATCCGATGTTTGATATTGATGAAAGCTCTTTGTTAAATTCGTCTGCTTTAATGGCATGGCTGGCAATTGAAATAAATCAATAAAATGAGAAAATTACCTATAGATGAAATTTCGCGTTTAAGTAATGATGAATTTGCATCATTTAAAAAAATACCACTAATTATTGTACTTGATAATATACGTTCGCATCATAATATTGGAGCTATTTTTCGTACTTGTGATGCTTTTGCGTGCGAGGCTGTCTATTTATGCGGAATAACTGGAACTCCACCACATCGCGATATTCACAAAACTGCACTTGGGGCAACTGAAACAGTGAATTGGAAATATTTTAAAAATACAATTGATGCAGTTCTTGAATTAAAGAACGAAAGTTTTAAAATTATCCCTTTAGAAATTGCCGAGGGTAGTACCCAAATAAATAATTTTAGTATCGCTCACGGAGAAAAAATTGCACTGGTTTTAGGAAATGAAGTTAAAGGTGTAGATCAAGAAATTCTTGATATTGCTGATGCTTGCATTGAAATTCCTCAATTCGGGACAAAACATTCGCTAAATGTTTCGGTAAGTGGAGGAATTGCAATTTGGGATTTGAGCATGAAAATGAGATGATTATTTAGTGCATAAACTTGATATCTTTCCGCTAAGTTATATTATTTATACTGCTATTCTAATTTACCCTCATGTTTTTTGTTAATTTTGTGCAAAAGTAAAAAATAAACAAATGGAATTAAGTGTAGGCGATAAAGTTAGATTCTTAAACGATGTAGGTGGGGGTAAAGTGGTTAAAATTTTGGAAAAAAACATGGTGTTGGTTCAGGATGCTGATGAATTCGAGTATCCTTATCCAAAAAGTGAGCTTGTGCTTGTCGAAAAGGCAATAATAGAGACAAAAAGTTCATTTCCTGAAAACTTGCACTTAGAACCGAAAAAAAATGTTGTTTCTCCAAAAGCAACTCATGATGTGCAGCCAGAACTTAAAAATGACAGTGTTACAGAAATATTGTTCGCATTTTTACGTAAAAAATCTGATGATTTTGATGGCTTTGAAGCTTATCTGATTAATGATTCGAATTTTTTTATGTTCTATCATGTTGTGCTGCGTGGTGATAACGGATTTACTAAACTTGATGCTGAAATCCTTGAGCCTAATACAAAAATAGCTATTTGTGAGTTAAGCCGTGAGCAAATAAATTCGTCTAAAGAAGTTATTGTTCAAGCTATTTTTTATGATCACCCTTATGATACTTTGCATCAGATGTTGGAACGTAAAATAAAAATTGTTCCTTTAAAATTCTTTCAGGAGCATGTTTTTATTGATAGTGATTTCTTTAGTGAGAAAGCTTATGTTTTTGAGCTGTTATTAGAAAAGCCTGGTTTAGGAGAGTCAATAAAATCAGAAAAAGATTTTGAGAATAATTTACTCTTAAAGGAGGAGCAAGAAGAAGACGCTTCTCAGAAGTTTAAAGCTCGTAAGAAACCTGAAACTGTGGAGGTCGATTTGCATATTAATCAATTAGTAGATTCTGTTATTGGAATGAGTAACGCAGATATTTTGAAAAT
>CAYNKH010000066.1:7934-14847 GCA_964397745.1 uncultured Bacteroidales bacterium
TTAGAAAAAGTGAGAGAGTCTTTAGCTGGGCGTTGTATAATTTTAGAAATGTTTCCATTAACATTGCCAGAAATGATGACAACTAGTTTTTCATCAGAAGTTAAAAGGTCTCATTTTCAGGAATTGCTACATGATGGGAATATTGTTGCAGAATTGCCAATCAGGTTATATGGTAATCATCCTAAGACGATTGATGTGTTTAGCAAATATCTACAATTTGGTGGGTATCCAGCAATATCGGATGATTCGATATCTGATGTTGATAAAAGAGAATGGCTAAAAAACTATGTAAAAACATATCTTGAGAGAGATATTCGTGATTTAGCTGAGTTTAGGCGTTTTGAACCTTTTACTAAAGTTCAGAAACTAATTGCTATTAATACAGCTCAGCTTATAAATTATTCAAAAATTGCTTCTGAAACTGGGGTAAGTTCAAAAACTGTTCAAAAGTTTATTGAGTATTTGAATATTAGTTATCAAATTCTTGTGTTACAGCCATGGAGTAGGAATTCAGCTAAACGATTAGTGAAATCTCCAAAGGTTCATTATCTTGATATTGGTGTTATGCGAGCAGTTCTTCAAAAACGTGATAGCTTAAATGGACGCGAATTTGAAACGGCTGTTGTTGCAGAAATCTATAAGCAAGCGAAACTCTCTGATGCCGGTATATCATTTTATCATCTCCGAACTTTGGACGGTAGGGAGATTGATTTACTAATGGAGACCGAATATGGTTATATTGCAATAGAAGTTAAGCAAAGTGAAAATGTGCGTAGTGTCGATGCAAGGCACTTTAAAGGTTTAGAGGATATTTTGGATAAGCCAATTCTTCATAAATTTGTGCTGTCAAACGATTTGAGACTTAAAGATTTGGGAGATGGGGTTGTTGGAATGTCGGCAGTTCAGTTTTTAACATAGTTTATCTATAAGCAGATTTGGATATTTATTTAAATAGGAATTACTTGCTAACTTTTAGTTTAATGCTTTCTGCAATTGTAAGTGCAGTAGTAAAAGTACTAATATCAGTATATAGCTTGCCATCATGTCCAGCATAATGTCCATGTCCGATTGGGTTTAATGTATATTCTTCCATTAGATTGTTTGGATCTATTGTTACTGCATAAATTAAAGATGGTTGGCATGAATTACGATATTCTTTTTCATTTGGATATTTTGCATTGTGCCAGTAATTATTTGTGTCCCAGGCCTGATTTATTTCTAAGACTAAACGAAATTTGGCATTTGTTTTTGCATCTGTTTTTGTTTTTAAAATAAAATCAGATTGAGGAGTAGCTCCTGTATGTGCATCTATTATTGGTTTATCTTTTGTTGGAATTTCAGCATTGTCGGATCGTTTATGGATAAAATAGGGGAGTGTGGCTTTGTACATTTTTTGTCCAGCTTCCCATTTTCCACTGCTACTATCACCATATCTAAATATTCCGGTAGCAACTGCTTGTGTTACAAATAGTTCTTGAATAAACTCTTCGTTCATATTTTCTACCCATAAAGCAAATGATGGATTATTGTGTCCTTTGCCGGTTGTAAATTCAAGTTCGATTTGGTATCCATTACCGTTTATATTGCTTTTTATTATCTCTTTTTCGTTGTCTTTTTTTCTCTTTTTACAAGGTAAATTGTCTTTTGAAGAAAAACTACTTAAACTTATAAGAGCGATTAAAATTATTATTATGCTTTTCATATCTATAATGTTTACTATTAAAATTCAATTATAATACCTAGTGTAGGAAGTATTGTGCCGCTTCCCTCAGATGGTATTCTGCGTAGCAAATAGTTTGTTGGATTAGTAGGATCTATTTGCACATTTCCGTCTGTATCGGTATTAGTATATATGTCTTGTGTTTCTGATTTGAAATTATATGCATTTTGAATATCTATATAGATTTTTAGAGAGGCATTTGTAAAATAAAATGATTTATCTACTCTAAAATCAAGTTGGTGAAAAGGTTTATATCTTTCTTCGTTTAACATTGCATAGTCAAAGTATGGTTGTCCTCTAAGATTCCAAGCGTTCATATTTGATGATAATTGAAGATCGTACGGAGTGTAAGGTAAGCCGCCTGCAAATCTCCATTTTACACCAACAAACCAATCGTTTTTGAATTTTTTGGTAGCGGTAAGTATAAAAATATGTCTATTATCCCATGATGTGGATACGTACTTTCCGTCAGTGTCTTTAAACTCACTCACGGCATAAGTGTATGCTGCTGTGATATTTAAGTCGTTTTTGAAACGGTTTTGAGAAAGAATTTCTACTCCGTAAGCATGTCCTTGCCCAATACTGCTTATTTCTTCGTCACCAACAACTCCAAAATCTACTGGTTTAAATGATAAAACTAATGAATCTTTTACAGAGAAAGGATATTTGTCGTATAGTTTATAAAAACCCTCAACACTGATAATTGATCTTGAGCCAGGGCGAAACGAAAGTCCTCCAATAATGTGGTCAGATTGTATGTATTTGATTTCGTTATTCCTATTTACAAGAACTTGATTTTTGTTACGATAGCCTAAACTTGTATAGGTTGGTAGTAAATAGTATCTGCCAGTATTCATATTAATACTCCATTTATCCGTAATATCAAATGATGCCGAAATACGAGGCGAAAATTGTTCGAGCGGATTTGACATTGAGCTTGAGTATTCATTACCATCAAATCTTACTCCCATAGATACGCTAAGTCTGTTGCCAATAAACGATTTTGCAATTTGTCCAAAAGCTCCATATTTAAACATATCGAGATTTGAATCATAAGTTATTTCTTGCTGCCCCATTGGTGTGTAAATGTTTAAATATGTGTTGTTATAGTATCTTGCATATTCAAAATTTACACCGTAGCTAATTCTAAAATTGTTATCGGTTTTAAAGAAATCTTCGACTCGAAATTTGTTTTCAGCTTCAAAAGAACTGTAATTGTTAAGTAGATTTGCTGCATCTATATTATTGTCAATATATTTATAGTATCGATTGTTAAGCATGTTTCGGCTAAGTACAACTGTTGTGTAGCCTTTGTCACGAAATTGTTTATAAACTGCTCCCAACGTGTAAGTCCACTGCTCGTATTCATTTAGGTATCCTAATAAATAAGATTGGAATTCTGTTGGGTTTTTCAGGTCTCTGTCTAATACATTTATATCATAAGCACCTAAACCAATTAGACTTAATTCGCTGCGGTCACTAAGTTTCATTTTAACTTTAAACTGTGCATCATTAAATGTTGGCAAAAATGGTAGTCCTATTAATTTAAAAAGGAGATTTAGGTATGATCTTCGTGCCGAGATAATGTAAGTGGCGTTATCTGTAATAGGACCGTCCATTGTAAACGAAACTTCAGAAGCACCTAGGCTTCCTTTAAATCTGAGGTTTTCTTGGTTTCCATCAATTTGTTTAAAATTAAACACACCGCTTAGTGCATTTCCTCTGTTTGCTGGAAAAGCTCCCGAATAGAAATCAACATTTCTTATGAGGTCTGCGTTTAAAATTCCGTTTGTTCCACCGCTGGCTCCTTGTGTTGCGAAGTGGTTTATATTTGGAATTTCGACATCGTCAAGGTAAAATTTTGACTCATTTGATGCTCCTCCTCTAACAATGACATCATTTCTGTTTTGCCCGGGAAATGCTGCTACGCCAGGAAGGTTTTGTATAACTTTGGATATATCACGATTGGCTCCAGGTGAGTTTTCAATTTCAGATAAACCAATACTGCGTAATGAAATAGGTGACTCCTCATTTTTCTCAAATATTTGTGCTTTAACTGTTACCTCCGACAAAGTTACGGCAGATTCTCGCATGGTAATGTCTAAATTTACTGTTTTACCTGGACTCACTTGTACTTCTGAAGTGAGTTTTGTGTCAAATCCTAATGATGATGCAGTCAATTGATAAATCCCAGGTTTTAAGCCACTTATCAGATAATTGCCGTCAAAATCTGAAGATGCTCCATACTCGGTACCTTCTATAAATATATTCGAAAATGGTAAAGCCTCATTATTAACTTCGTTATAAACTCTCCCTTTTATCTGTCCAACTTGGGCAAATATTGTGGGTGTAATAAATATAGATAATAATGCGAAAATTTTTAATTTTTTGTACATAGTAATTTAAATTTAGCTAAATAACCATTTGTTTTAAGTTTTGTTTATGAAATTATCAAAAAAGTTAAACAAATTTTAATATTTTCTAAATAGTCTTTGCAAGAAAACTCCTTATTTTTAAGTCTTTGATAAGAAAACGTCAAAGACAAGGCTTTCGAAGTGTTGAAAACCAAGGAGTTTGCTTTTGCAAATGACTGTTTTCACCACGAGAGTAACGTGCCACATTGAGCTTGCCGAAATGCAGTATTTGGCGTTTTCTTGCAAAGACTTAAAAGTTCAAATGTTTATGTCCTGTAAAAGTAGTGATTTTTATTGATTTGTTGATAAGTTAAGATTAATTTTGTGTTTAAATAGACATATTATCAAACAACTAAAAGTTTTCAATTTGTAAAATATTTTTTCAGATTAGTTTTTGTTTGTGAAAAAAACTTATATTTGTGATATGCTCATTAGTAATTTACTCATAGACAATCTTAAAATATCTATCAATTCGATACGGTCGAATATGTTGCGTACTATACTAACAGTATTAATTATAGCAATTGGGATAATGGCTCTAGTTGGGATACTTACTGCTGTTGATTCTATTAAAAGTACGATTAGTGGTGAGTTTCAGAGTATGGGTTCTAATACTTTTACAATTCGGAGGCAAAGTACTCAACAACGTGGTGGCAACCGTCGTAAAGTTGAAAATAAAAAAATTGATTATGAGGAGGCGATTCGTTTTAAAAATGAGTTTAATTTTCCGGCAACTGTTAGTGTTTCTGTTTACGGTACAGGTATGGCAACATTAAAATATGCAGATGAAAAGACTGATCCAAATATAAGTGTTTATGGTATTGATGAGAATTATTTATTAACATCTGGGCATGAAGTAGATTTTGGGCGTAGTTTTACTAGTAGTGAGATAGTTTCTGGAGAGAATATTATTGTTATTGGTAGTGAACTAAAGGATTTATTGTTTATTTCTGGCGAAAGTGCTTTGGATAAATTTATTTCTGTTGGTAACTCACGATATCGGGTTGTTGGAGTTTTAAAGGAAAAAGGTACTAGCTTTGGTGGGGATGGCGATAAAATTTGTTTTGTACCATTAAATAATGCAAGACAAAATTTTTCTGTTTCTGAAAATAGTTATACAATAAGTATTATGCCTAGTAATGCGGAATTACTTGAGATTGCAGTGGGAGAGGCGGAAGGTCTATTTCGTAATATCAGAAAACTTACTGTTTACGATGAAAGTAATTTTGCAGTTCGCAAATCTGACAGCCTTGCTAATATGTTAATAGAAAATATTAGTGTTGTTACAATTGGAGCGACTATTATTGGTTTGATAACTTTATTGGGTGCTTCTATTGGTTTGATGAATATTATGTTGGTTTCGGTTAGCGAAAGAACGAGGGAAATAGGTATTAGAAAGGCTCTTGGTGCAAAAGGAGAAACCATAAAGCAACAATTTTTATTTGAATCTGTTTTTATTGGTCAGCTTGGAGGAGTTTTAGGTATTGTTTTGGGTATTATAGCCGGAAATATGATTACTGTGTTTACAGGAGGTCAGTTTTTGATACCTTGGTTATGGATTTTACTTGGCGTATTTTTGTGTTTTATTGTTGGTATAGCCTCTGGGTATCTACCAGCAGTTAAGGCATCTAAACTTGATCCAATAGTCGCTTTGCGTTACGAATAAAAAAAGCCGCCAACCAACGGTTTGACAGCTTTACGATATTATAATTATTTTCTTCTTAGTTTATTGTTTGCCAATCCCTTAGCTCATCAATTTAGGGATAAGTTCAACAACACGATATGAATATGCCCATTCGTTGTCGTACCATGTTAATGTTTTTAGCATTCTGCCATTAAGCATTGTACAACCAGCATCAAAAATTGCTGAATGTGAGTTATGAATAATATCAACTGACACTATTGGTTCTTCTGTATATTGTACAATTCCTTTCATAGGACCTTCGGCTGCTTCACGAATTGCTTTGTGTACCTCTTCTTTTGTAACGTCTTTTTTCAGCATTACGACAAGGTCAACACATGATCCAGTAGGAGTTGGAACTCTTATTGCCATTCCATCAAGTTTACCTTGTAATTCGGGTATAACTGTTCCTACGGCTTTTGCAGCACCTGTTGTTGTTGGGATTTGAGAAACTGCACAAGAACGTGCTCTACGTAAATCGGAGTGTGGTCCGTCAAGAATATTTTGGTCGTTAGTGTAGGAGTGTATGGTAGTCATTAGCCCCTGCTCAATACCAAAATTGTCGAGTAATATTTTCACAATTGGAGCCATGCAATTTGTTGTGCACGATGCGTTAGAAACACATTGAACGTCTGGGGTTATAACTTCGTCATTTACGCCAATAACAACCATTGCATCTACTTCATCTTTTGCAGGAACAGTAAGTATAACCTTTTTAGCACCATTCTTTAGGTGGTCTCCATATCCACCTTTAGCACTTTCTTTGGTTCTAAATATTCCTGTGGCTTCAATTATTACATCAGGAGTTATTTTCCAAGCTATATCGCTTGGACTTCTTTCTGCACTAACTGGAATTTCTTTACCTTCGACAATAATTGAAGAAGCATTAAATGAGATGTTTCGCTCAAATTTACCTTGTGTCGAGTCATATTTAAGGAGGTGAGCGAGTGTTTTTGTGTCAGTTAAATCGTTAATTCCTACAATTTCGATATCATTTCTATCGAAAGCAATTTTAAAAACATTTCGTCCAATTCGTCCGAAACCATTTATTCCAACTTTTATTTTTGTCATAATTTATAATTTTAAATTAATTTATAC
>CAYNKH010000067.1:0-14711 GCA_964397745.1 uncultured Bacteroidales bacterium
ACTTATACACAGTGTTTTGACTGCTTTTGTTAATAACTTTGTTGCGGATTTAAGGCATGACTAAAAGTGTTATTATAATTAATTTATAAAATTGCGACAGTTACAATTACGAAAAATTAGGAGTTCTGATATTTACAAATATATATTATGTCTGCAAGAAAATTTTTAAAATTTTTTTGCAGACATTGTTTTTATTGTAGGGTAGACCGAAATATATTGATAGCTGAAGAACTTTAAAAAAAATTACAATCACTTAGTTTACATTCCTTATTATCCATACTAAACTGACATGAAATCTTGCCTATGGGCATTTTAACATTAAGATGTTCGGATAAAAATTCTGAGGCAGTTTCTATCGCAATAAATGTATTCCGTTTACAGCATCTTGGTCCTCCAGCTTCTGCAATTTTCAACAAAGTATTAGCCGTAATAAGATTGGCTAACTGATATTCTTTTTCTGATAGAGGTGTAGCATTAAGAATAATGCTGATAAATATTCCATTTCCAACGCCTGCACCACAATTACCATAAAAACCACAAAAGCCACCCAATACATTTGATGCTCGTTTTTTCGCAGTCATTAGTGCTAGTTTTATAATTTCAGGTTTGTTAATAACATTGTAATATGCAGTTAATAAAACTGCAGGAACTAAAAAATGATGCTCTGGCCCATGAGGTTTTATAGATTCGTGCTTCATAATAAAATTAGCAAGAAAAAGCGGGTCTATACTATCGGAGTTTAAGCAGATGTTATTGATAAAATCCACACCACCAGCTTGATGACAGTTGTCACAGATATAATGTCCATTAGTACAAGTTGCATTTGAGTCGTTTCCATGTCCACAAATACTACATTTCATATATTTTGGCTGACTTGAGTAAACAAGTTCTGAACCACATATTAAACAACCTGAATTTGACATAGTGATTTTTATTGCAAATTAACAAACTTCCAAATTACAATCAAAAAAAACTAAAGAATTAGTAAAATTATTAGTTTGTTGTTTGATAATTTATGTGTTATTGGAGTTTATCGTGATTATTTATAATTATTTCAATCCCTTAGAAGGCAAAGATAAAACTTTTTTAGACTTTATCCGTAGAATAATAAGAACCAAAAGACAATTATTATGAAAAAAACATCGCCAATTCTTCTTGTGATTTTCTTATCTTTATTTTTAGTTAATGGAATATTTACACAAAATACGACTGATTTTAGTTTCAACCAATGGCATAAGGTAATAATCCCTGAGACAAAGGCAGAAGTAGGCTTGCATAAAGGAAAGTATTTTTATCGCATTCCAATTCAATTAAAAAAAGATGAAAAATACACCTTACTTGCAAGATGGGATGACGGCAAAAGCAGAGTTATACAAATCACAGGTTATAATCCAGAAAGTAGCCATCCCCAAAAACGGATGCCAGAAACTGTATCAACGCTAAGTATTAATGTTGGAGGGAATAATATTAAAGAAACCAAAGTTTTTAAACGAAACTTTACAGTATCCTCCGATAGCGAATCAGACATTGTTTATCTGACATATTTCAATCATGAGCCTGGACAATCGGTTGATATTATGATAAAGTCGCCAGCGGAATCTGATGACAAGGTGCTGGAAGTAATTAATGGCAAAAAACGTGGGCAGGTAATAAAAATGCCTCTATTTATTTGTCAAAATCGAGATAATCAGCAAGAAAACACTGATTTTAGTTTCAACCAATGGCATAAGGTAATAATCCCTGAGACAAAGGCAGAAGTAGGCTTGCATAAAGGAAAGTATTTTTATCGCATTCCAATTCAATTAAAAAAAGATGAAAAATACACCTTACTTGCAAGATGGGATGACGGCAAAAGCAGAGTTATACAAATCACAGGTTATAATCCAGAAAGTAGCCATCCCCAAAAACGGATGCCAGAAACTGTATCAACGCTAAGTATTAATGTTGGAGGGAATAATATTAAAGAAACCAAAGTTTTTAAACGAAACTTTACAGTATCCTCCGATAGCGAATCAGACATTGTTTATCTGACATATCTCAATCATGAACCTGGACAATCGGTTGATATTATGATAAAATCGCCGCCAGAATCTGATGATAAAGTACTAGAAGTAGTTAAGGGGAAAAGACATGGACAGGTAATTAAAATGCCATTATTATTGACAAAATAATCTTGTCTCCCTGCTCGCTTAGGAATGATCTTTGTTGCTCCAACTCTATATCCTTTAACGAAAACATCTTTATACATTAAATGATATTCTTCCTGAGTTCCACACTGGGGAACCCCACGACAATAAATATATTTAATTTAAATTGCTGACAATTTGGTGCTTTCTGTTGTTGCCAAAAAAAGCACGAAACAAAACTTAGGGTTCATTTATTATTGTTTTGCAAAAATACTGGTTAAAGGTAAATTTTACGATCAAAACAATTATATCAGTATTAAACATGGTTTTTTATTCTTTGATTAACCTTACTTCTGTTCGGCGGTTTTTTGCTCTGTTTTCGTTACTGTTATTTACTGCTATGGGTTGAGTCTCACCATAACCTTTGGCAACAATTCTATCTGGCGGTATCCCTTTTTTGATAAGATAATTTCTAACAGATTTGGCTCTGTTTTGCGAAAGTGTCATATTTAGCTCGTCTGATCCAATATCATCAGTATGCCCAGCAATTTCGATTACTGTTGTTTTTTTTAAGCTGAGATATTCAAACAGATTATTTAATTCTTCGTAAGATGCTGGTTTTAATGTGGCTTTTCCAGTATCAAAATAAACATTATCAAGCGTAAAAAACTTTGGTGTTTCGATTTGGATATCAATGTCGAAGTATAATTCGGTTTGGTTTTCTTCGAGTGCGGGAATCTTAAAGTCTGTGTAATATTGTTCATCATTAAAGCCTTTTATTTTGATGGTATATTCATTCTGATAAGGTAATTTGACTGAAAATTTGCCATTATTATCGCTCACAGCCGTATAAACTTTATTAGTTGCACTGTTTTGGAAAATAATTGTTTCCCCAATCTTAATATTATTACTAAAATCAGTTATCATTCCTTCGATTGAGGCAGCTCCTGGATCAATATTTTGTGCATAAACATTGGATAATAAACCCATTGCTGTGATTAGCACAAGAATTGTTTTCAAATTGTTTAAAATATATTTTCTGTAGTTTAAAATAATCATACTTTGAGTCTTTGTAATTATTATATTTAACGTAAATCTGCCGTTTTAGTTTTATAAATCTTATAATAATAACGTTTTTATGGTTTAGGACGTTATATATTTACATATATTCTAGTATTATAGAGTTTATTAATCCCCAATAAATATTAAAAACAGTTGATAAAATTTTTGATTAAAATAATAAAAAAGCTGTTTTGTGTTGATAGTCAAATCATTGTTCCGTATTAAAAGATACTAACTAATTCTTAATAACTCATGTGGATAAAAATAGTTAATTATTTTTTGATTATTCTTATGAAATCTGCTTGTTAAGTGCTAATTTTGGTTTCCCAAAAAAGATAGTAAAATAATAAGGTAAGGATAGTAAAATGGCCGATAATAAAAAAAGAGCAGTAAGTAAGACAAGTGAAAGTTTGGATAGTATAAATGCACTCTTTGGTAAAGTTCCACCTCAGGAGCCTGAATTAGAGCGAGCCGTTCTTGGGGCTTTGCTAATACAGACAGATGCGGTTTTTTTGGTCATGGATATTTTAAAAGCGGAGTGTTTTTACGAGCCTGCTAATCAGGAAATCTTTCAGTCAATATTAGATTTAGGAACTGGGCATAAACCTGTTGATATTATGACAGTTGCCCACGATTTAAAAGCAAAAGATAAATTAGATGTAATAGGAGGAGAGGTTTATTTATCTGAGCTAACTGATCGTTTAGCAACTGCATCACATTTAGAATTCCACGCACGTATAGTGCATCAAAAATATGTTCAGCGAGAGCTTATAAAATCGGCTGCCGAGATACAAAAAAGATCTTATGAGGTAGGTGGAGATGTAGAAGAACTCATAAATTTTGCCGAATCCGAAATATTTAAAATATCTGAAGGTAGTATAAAGAGTGAAACTCAAAAGATTAATGTAATTCTCGAAGAGGCCATAACAGCTATCGAAGAGGCTGCTAAAAACAAGGCTCAGTTATTAGGAACACCTAGCGGATTTTCAAAGTTAGACCGTATAACTTCGGGTTGGCAGCCTTCAGACCTTATAATTGTTGCAGCTCGTCCTTCGATGGGTAAAACTGCATTTGTTCTTTCAATGGCACGTAATATGGCGGTTGATTATCAAAAACCAGTTGCAGTGTTTTCCTTAGAAATGGCCTCTTTGCAGCTTGTAAATAGACTTATTTCTGCCGAAGTCGAAATTCGTAGCGATAAAATTAGGCTGGGTGAACTCGAACCTTATGAATGGCAACAATTGGAAAGTAGAGTTAAAAACCTTGACACTGCTCCTTTATTTATTGATGACACTCCAGCAATTTCCGTTTTTGAATTAAGAGCAAAATGTCGCCGCTTGGTAAGGACGCACGGAGTTAGTGCTGTAATTATCGATTATCTTCAGTTGATGACTGCTGGTGTCGATATGAGAGGTAACAGAGAGCAGGAGGTTTCTACTATTTCACGTTCGCTTAAAGCATTATCAAAAGAGTTAAACGTACCAGTTATTGCTTTGTCGCAGTTAAACCGTTCGGTAGAAGCTCGCTCGGGAGATAAACGCCCACAACTTTCCGACTTACGTGAGTCTGGTGCAATTGAGCAAGATGCTGATATGGTTTTGTTTATTCATCGTCCCGAATATTATGGTATGACAACCGACCAAGACGGAAACTCATTGCTCGGACTAGCTGAAATTATTATTGCAAAACATCGTAATGGGGCTACTGGATCTGTTTGGTTAAAGTTTGTTAAAGAGTATGCTAAATTTATGGATAAACCTGACTTTGATAGTTTTGAAATAGATGATACAGTAAAGTTTGAGTCTAAAATGAATGGCTCTATGGCTTTAAATCCGAACGATGACATTCCTGTAAATAAAAACTTTGAACACGATAGTAACGGAAATGCTCCTTTTTAAATTAGTTTTAACAATATTATGAAATAGCTAAATTCTTGGCAACAAGACTTTAATGAAAATACGTAAATTAATCGGTGCTCAATCACAGAATCACTGGGTCGCAGAATCACCAAATATCACACAAAGTTTTTTCCAAATTTTAATTCTGAACCTGTGGTAAATTTTAGATTTTTGTATGTGTCGTTTTCTGACAAGATTATTACGCTTGACCCCATTTCGAAAAAACCTAATTCCTGTCCTTTATTTATCAGATGTGGGGTATCGTAAGTGATAACGTTGTAACAAGCTTTTTTGATATTTGAAGCTGCTTTATCTTCGAAACTTAGCTTTATCTTTCCAACCACAAATGCCCCAATAAAAATAAAGGCAAATTTCCCATGTTCCGAATTACCGTAAAGGACAATTCGTTCGTTTCTACAATAGAGTTCCTCAGTTTTAAATACTATACTTTCTCTAACAGATCTAAGATTGCCTGGAATGTAGCTAATATCGGTAATTTTCATGTCAAATGGAGCATGAACTCTATGGTAATGAGCGGGAGATAAATAAAATACAACAAAGGATTCCAATTTATCATATTGTCTTTTTAGCAATTCTGTAACAGAGAAAAACTTGTGTTTAACATAAATGTGGCGATCTTTGTCAATCACACCATGGTCGTATATTAATCCATCGACTGGCGAAATAATTCCAGATTCTATTGGTCTAAACTCGGGTTTTACTATTCTTGTAAAAAAGGAGTTGAATGTTTTATAACCAGCTTTTGGGGTTTTAAATTCATTAATATTTATAGAGTAAAACTTTGCGTACAATTTAATAGCTATCTTTACAAGAATTGCAGGTCTCGAATAATTTGCTATTCTGCCTGCTAATCGCGAAACTGTGTTGCGGTAACTTCTTTTGTCGTACTCAAGTTTGCTCATTAAGCTATTTATTATTATAAAAATTCATCGTTCGTTCTATTCCAATTAAGGGGAATTGTAATATTGCCTCACATGCAACTTTAAGTCTTGGTTCGAGATCTTTCTTTTCTTCGTCCGACCATTCACCTAACACGTAATTTGTTTGGGAACCCTGATGGAACTCGTTTCCAATTCCAAATCTAAGTCTGTTGTAATTTGAGTCTTCAATAATATCCTGAATGTTTTGCAATCCGTTATGTCCTCCGCTTCCTCCTTTACTTTTTATTCTAATTGTTCCAAACGGTAGTGCGATATCGTCAACAATGACAAGCATTTTTTCAATAGGAATTTTTTCTTTTTGAAGATAATAGTTCACTGCTTTTCCACTTAGATTCATATATGTTGTAGGCTTAACCAAAATAAGTGTTTTACCCTTGTTTCTTATTTCAGCTCTAAATCCGTATCTTTTATCGGTAAAAGAAGTGCCAGATTTTCCGACAAGAAAATCCAGCACTCTATACCCAATATTATGTCGTGTGTTATAATAATCTAATCCGGGATTTCCCAAACCTACGATTAAGTATTTCATAGTTTTGGTGTATTAGATTATTCAGCAGTTTCGTCAGTCTTTTTATCAGCACCACCTTCACCAGCTCCTTCGGCTTCTTTTTCGGCTTCTTTTTCAGCTTCAGCAGCATCTTCAGCTTCTTCTTCTGCAGTTGCACTACGAGCAGACGCAACCATAACAACTACGTTTGTTTTTGGATCAATGAACTCCAGTTTATCTGATTTTAATTCTTTAACTCTAACGGCATCACCAATATTTAATTTCGAAATATCTACTGTAAAATTATCAGGAATATCTTCCATCATACCTCTTACTGTTATTTTGCGATTATTTAATTTAAGTTTGCCACCTGCTTTAACACCAGGAGAGTTGCCTTCGACAACGATAGGAATTTGAATTTTTATAGGGCTTTTATCATCCACTTCGTAAAAATCTATATGCAGTATCTCATCAGTTACTGGATGAAACTGAATATCCTTAATTGTTGACGATTTAACTTTGCCATCAATGTTAATGTCAGTAAACATAACTGCAGGAGTATAAATCAGTTTTCTTACTTCACTTTTGGAAGTGTAAAAGTGCGTAACTTCATTTTTACCATAGATTACACATGGAATGTCGCCCGCTTTGCGGATTGCTTTTGTTGATTTTTTACCTACTTCTGTACGTAAATTTGCTTTTACTTCAAAATGTTTCATTTTATTATAATTTTCGTGCTACTCAGCTCCGACACTTCGGAACCCCATCACACATTTAATATTAGGGTGCAAATGTATTATTTATATTGATTATGACCAAATATATTTTTGATGAAATTTGTCAATTAATATTTTTTTTAACTATATTTGTGTATTATTAAGACAGTTAAAATAGTAATAACCTTCTAGAAAAATGAAAATTTGCATAATAACATATATTATAAATATGATATAGTGACAAAAATAATGTACAAAGTGCATTATGGGTTAATTAGTGCTAAGGATATTATAGACTCTTGGCAGTGAGCTTTTTCTAACAATATTATTCCTAAAAACACAAAAAGATATTTACTCGATTACAGAGAAGCAGAGCTTATTAACCCTGTTAGAATATCTTCGGAAACTGTACAATTTTATCATGCTAATTTGAAATATTTTAAAGATTGTAAGTTTGCAATCGTTTCAGATAAATCTAAAAACATTGCAACTTCACTAACTGTCAAGAAAAGCGATTACTCATATCAATCTGAGCCTTTTTCCTTTGTAGAGCAGGTCGTGGAGTGGCTCACTATTTAGGGATTGGCTTTAATATTCTGCAAACTTTATTTTTGATAATTTCTTAATTGCTGATTATCCTAATTTTTTTAACTTTGCAATCTAAAAATTTATTAGGAATGATTCAAAGAGTTAAAGAATTACAAAAACTTGTTGACGAGTTTTCGCCTGTAAACATTGCAGAAATTGAAGAGTTTCGCATAAGGTTTTTATCAAAAAAAGGCTTAATAACTGAATTGTTTAATGATTTTAGAAATCTTAATCCCGAAGAGAAGAAAATTGTAGGAGTTGAAATAAATAAACTTAAACAATTTACAAGCGATAAACTTAATGAGCTAAAATCATCGCTTGTTGTTAGCGATAGCTCTCAAGTAGAAATAGACCTTAGCCGTCCAGGTGAACCTTTTAAGTTGGGCTCTCGACATCCCTTATCTATTGTTCGTAACGAAATTATTTTGATATTTACCCGTTTGGGATTTGTTGTAGGAGACGGTAACGAGATAGAAGATGATGACCATAACTTTAGTAAATTAAATTTTCCAGACGATCATCCTGCTCGTGATATGCAGGATACTTTTTTTATTTCGTCTGATATGAATGTTTTGTTACGAACTCATACATCATCTGTACAGGCTCACGAAATGTCCGAATTAAAACCGCCTATTCGGAGTCTTGCCCCAGGACGTGTGTATCGAAACGAAGCTATCTCAGCTCGTGCTCACTGCTTGTTTCATCAAATCGAAGGTCTTTATGTTGATAAAAATGTAAGCTTTGCTGATTTAAAACAAACTCTCGATTATTTTGCGAAAGAAATGTTTGGCGAAAAAACTAAAATCCGTCTGAGACCCTCATATTTCCCGTTTACAGAGCCATCGGCAGAGGTTGATGTGAGTTGTACGCTTTGCGGTGGAAAAGGCTGTAATGTTTGTAAAGAAACTGGTTGGCTCGAAATTTTAGGTTGCGGTATGGTGGACCCTAATGTTTTTGAAACCGCTGGTATTGATCCAAATGTGTATTCTGGTTTTGCTTTTGGTATGGGAATAGAGCGAATAACAATGCTTAAATACGGAATAAAGGATTTGCGACTTTTCTTTGAAAACGATTTGCGTTTCCTCGAACAATTTAATACTACTTATTAAAATATCTGCTGAATGATTTTACATTCTAAAATAATTGGTAATGCTGATAGAAATATCATTATCTTGCATGGTTTGTATGGAAGCTCTGAATCCTGGTTGAGAGTTGCAAATTTATTGTCAGATAAGTTTACAATTCATTTACTTGACCTTCGGAATCATGGTGAATCTTTTAAAAATGATGTTCATACATATCAGGCGATGGTAGAGGATGTGAAAATTTATTTAGAAGATAAGAAAATTAATAAGGCCGATATAATCGGACATTCAATGGGTGGGAAACTTGCAATGTTTTTTGTTGCCAAATATACCGATTATGTTCGTAAATTAGTTGTTGTCGACATTTCGCCCCGATCATATAAAGCTTTATTGCAACACGAACCTAATGGGAATTTCCATCTCAACTTGTTGTCAATAATGAAAAATCTTGATTTGTCTGCATATAAGGATTATCGAAGTTTAAGTAAGATTCTAATTGAACATGGTGAAACTGTTAAAAATGTAATATTGAAAAATGTCAAAAAAAAAGACGGACAGTTTTCTTGGGATATTAATGTTTCGGCATTATTCAATAATATCAACAATATATTAGAGGGCTTAAATCCAGATGAGTTTATTGATGAAAAAATTACTGCTGAAACCTTATTTCTAAAAGCCGAAAATTCAAATTATATTACCAGCTCAGATAAAAAACTTGTTGATTTTATATTTGTCAATGCACAAATAAAAGAAATTACAAATGCTGGACATTGGTTGCATTATGATAATCCAAACGATACAGTAAATGAAATACTCGCTTTTTTAAATTAATAAAATTATGAAATATAGAGAAGAACATGATACTATGGGTATTGTTAAAGTGCCAGTCGATAAATATTGGGGAGCTCAAACTCAAAGATCTTTTCAAAATTTTAAAATAGGCGATAAAATGCCAATTGAATTGATTAAAGCTTATGCATACTTAAAAAAAGCCTGTGCTTTGGCAAATATGGATAAAGGGAAATTAAGTAAGGATAAAGCAGAGCTTATTTCTCATGTTTGTGATTTGATAATTGAAGGAAAACTTAATAGTCAGTTTCCTTTAGTTGTTTGGCAAACAGGCTCGGGAACACAAACAAATATGAATCTTAACGAAGTTATTGCAAACTACGGACATGTTCTTAGTGGCGGAAAACTTGAAGATGAAATTAAAACTTTACATCCAAATGACGATGTAAATAAAAGTCAGTCGTCTAACGACACTTTTCCAACTGCAATGAGTATTACTGCAATTATACTCTTGACCGAAAAGCTTATCCCAGCAGTTGAGTATTTGAAAAAAACTTTAAAATTAAAAGCTGAAGAGTTTAAAAAGATTATTAAAGTAGGTCGTACTCACATGATGGATGCAACACCTATTAGTTTTGAACAAGAGTTTTCGGGTTATGTTTCACAACTTGAACATGCTTTAAATTCCATTAATAACTCTATTCCTCACCTGTCGGAACTGGCCATTGGTGGGACTGCTGTTGGCACTGGTCTCAATGCACCTGTGGGATTCGATAAAATTGTTTGCAATTATTTGAATACCTTTACTAAAAAGCAGTTTGTCCCTGCTAATAACAAGTTTGAGGCACTGGCATCTAAGGATTCTTTTGTGGAAGCTCACTCTGCATTAAAATTATTAGCGGTAAGTTTAAATAAAATAGCAAATGATTTTAGACTTATGGGCTCTGGTCCTCGTTGTGGATTAGCGGAATTGAACTTTCCTGCAAATGAACCAGGATCATCTATAATGCCAGGCAAAACAAATCCTACTCAAATCGAAGCTCTTACAATGGTTTGTGCTCAAGTTTTTGGAAACGATATTGCAATAACTACAGGTGCAATGAATGGACAATTTGAATTAAATGTATATAAACCATTGATTATTAAAAACTTTGTAGAGTCCTCTATGTTGTTGACACAGGCAATGGTTTCATTTACCGAAAATTGTGTTAAAGGTGTAAGCGTAAATGTAGAGCGGATAGAGTTTTATTTTGAAAATTCATTGATGAACGTTACTGCATTAAACGAAACATTAGGATATGAAAAAGCTGCAACTATTGCTAAAACCGCCTTTGCTAAAGGTTTGAGCTTAAGGCAAGCAGCTATTAAGTGTGGTTTTATTTCGGAAAACGATTTTGACGAAATAATGAAACCAGAGAAATTAATATAATATTTGCATTTAGTTTTGCTTTCGGTAAATATTATAGTTTATTTTGTAACAACTGGATCTTAAGATAAATGTGCGGAATAACAGGTTTTTATACTCAAGATAATAAGGGCTTTGTCAGTAAAGAAGAACTCGACAAAATGAGCTCCTGCCTTGTTCACAGAGGACCAGATGCTGTAGGTAGTTACTATACCGAAAACATCGGACTGGGACATCAGCGGCTTAGCATTATTGATTTATCAAACGATGCTAACCAACCAATGGAGTCACATTCGATGAGGTATATATGTGTATATAATGGAGAAGTATATAATTTTAAAAGTATTGCTGAAGACTTAAATATAGAACTCAAAACAAATTCCGATACCGAAGTTATTGTTGAAGCTTTTGCCGAATGGGGAGTAACATTTATCAACAAGCTCAATGGCATGTTTTCTATCTGCATATACGATAAACAAGACGAAATTCTTTATGTTTTTCGAGACAGAATTGGAATTAAACCTCTGTTTTATTTCTGGGATGGTGATAATTTTGCATTTTCATCGGAGCTAAAATCTTTATTGGAGATAAAATATATAAGTGATCGTAGGCAAATTAATAACTCGGCAGTTAATGAGTTTTTACATCTTGGTTATATCCCTGAACCTAATACGATTTTTACAAACATACGTAAATTCCCAAATGGGCAAATGGGGATAGTGTCAGAGTACGGTTTCCGAATGGAATCATACTGGGATATTGAGGGTACAATACGTCGTAATGTGATTACAGATGAATACGAAGCGAAAACCAAATTAAATAGCTTGCTAAGATCCTCTGTTGCCATGCGATTGGTAAGTGATGTCCCTTTTGGAACATTTCTTAGTGGCGGGATAGATTCTAGCCTTGTAACAGCAGTAGCCGCCAAAGAATTTAATGGAAAATTAAAAACTTTCTCAATTGGTTTTGCCGATGCTCAATATGACGAGACAAAATATGCTCGAAAAGTATCAAATTATCTTGGTACTGACCATCACGAATATATTGTAACTGAAAAGGACGCTAAAGACATTATTCTTGATATGCTCGATTTTTATGATGAGCCTTTTGCCGACTCTTCAGCTATTCCGACCATGATGCTCTCAAAATTGGCTAAACAACATGTTTCAATGGTGCTTTCGGGTGATGGCGGTGATGAACTTTTTCATGGCTATGGTTCTTATAAGTGGGCAAAAAGACTTACGCAATTTCCAAATACAACCTTTAGACGATTGTTGGGGACAATGATGAGTGTATATCCCTCAAACAGGTCAAGACGAGCATCATACTTATATAAATATAAAGATAAGGCGACAATTAAAAGTCATATCTTCTCTCAAGAACAATATCTGTTTAGCGAAAAAGAATTAGATAAACTGTTAAATCCAGAGCTTATTTATGATAATAATTTAGAGCAGGATTACGATAATGCAGTGAGAAAATTTACACCCGAAGAGGCTCAAGCAGTTTTTGACCTTAAATATTATCTTAAAGATGATTTACTCGTTAAAATTGATCGTGCGTCAATGAGATATGGTCTTGAAACTAGAGTACCTCTGTTGGATAACAGAATTGTAGAATTTGCTTTGAATCTTGACCCAAAACTAAAAATTGTAGGAGATACGCAAAAATATCTTCTTAAACAGGTCTTATACGATTATGTACCCGAACGTTTCTTTGATAGACCAAAATGGGGCTTTTCGATTCCGCTTAAACGGTGGATGCAAACTGACCTCGCTTTCCTAATAGATGATTATCTTAACGAAAGTATTATTAAAGAATTTAATATTGTTGAGTTTAAAGAGGTTAGCAAAATTGTTAATCAGTTTAAAGCAGGACATGATTATTTGTATAATAGAATTTGGCTCTTGATTATTTTGCATAAGTTTTTGATAAAAAATAAATTGGCAGTTTGATGATAACGGGTTTACCAACAAATTGATATATAGTCTGTAACAGCCAAAAAACTGTGTTGTGATAAATCATTTTATAATATATTGTTGTTTAAAAGAAGACTGGAACGCTTTTTGAATATAATTAAAAATTATTATATTTACAAATCGTATTTGAAATATATTTGTTTTGAAATATTAAGTTAAAACTAGAAAATTATAAACTATGAAAAATTTAATTACACTATTATACTTGTTTGTTGGATGTTATGCTTTTGGTCAAACAAACGATATCGTTGTTTTCTCTGAAAGCGGAGATAATTTTACTCTTTTTGTAAATAGTATTAAACAAAACGAAACTCCGAGAGCAAATGTTAAAGCAATAGATTTGAAAGGTGAAAGTTTTGTCTTGAGAGTTGAATTTGAGGATCCATCAATACCTGTTGTTACTCAAAATATTTGGACAGAAAGCAAAGGGATAGAATTAACTGCGAATATTAAGAAAAATAGAAAAGGAAAATATGTGCTTAGGTATATGGGAGAGACACCAAAAAATCCTGATACAGACCAATATTCAGAAGCAGAATATGTCGTTTATGAAGACCCCGAAGCAGACAATCATCCAGCAGATGTTGTAGAGGTAAATACAAACGCAAATACCGAGACTGTAACCACAACAACCATTGTTACTACTGGACAAGTCGTAGGTGATAATCAGAATAGTAATTCTGGAGTCTCTTTAAATGTGAACGTAAATGAAAGTGGAATGTCTGTTACATCAGATGGCAAAGACGCATCAATCAATATGGGGGTGTCTGTCGGTGAAACTGGAACGGCTGTGTCAACTAATGTTGGTGAAGAAAATGTAAATGTTAGCTTTAATATTAATGCAACTGGCTTGGATGCAAACGTGCAAACAAGCGAAAATGTAAGCACAACAACAACTACTACAACCACTACAATAACAAGTAGTTCTAATTTTGATAGTAACGATGTTGTTGTTGTCGAAGATGTCGAAAGTAATTATATTGCTGTTAATTCGAGATGTTCTTATCCTATGTCCTCAGGCGAATTTGATGAGGCAATTCAAAGTATTAAATCAAAAAGTTTTGAGGATAGCAAGCTTACTACTGCGAAGCAAATTTGTAAAGCAAACTGTATGACTGCCGAACAGGTAAGAGATATGAATAAAATTTTTAGTTTTGAAGATACCAAACTTGAATTTGCAAAATTTGCTTATGACTTTGTTTACGATTCCTCAAAATATTATAAAGTAAATGATTCCTTTGAATTTGAAATGACCATTGAGGAACTTGATGAGTTTTTAGAAAATAAATAAAAGGGGACTGCGAGACGATTCTCGTACCTCGAATCCCTCTGTCCCCCTGTTTTATTTAAGCACCAACTTTTCCACTTTTACCAACTTTTAATCCATAAATACTGATAACAGGTCAAAATTCAGTTCCTTGTGAAAGAACACTAGAACAGGTAAATTCAGAACTTCCTATCTATTCGCAAATCAACAATCCCCAAATTCAGAACAACTGACCTATGCGATTTATGATGATGTTGATTTGAAACAATAAGCTGTTACTATTGTATTTAATTTTATTGTATTAGGCACTTTGTAAATACAATATATTATGCTATTTTAGCGGAATT
>CAYNKH010000068.1:0-14583 GCA_964397745.1 uncultured Bacteroidales bacterium
GTACTAAAATTAATATAATAATACCTGCATTTAACGAAGAAACTTATATCGAAAAACTTTTTGAAGAAATTGTTTTAGAAACAGCATCATTAAAACAAGATATTTTCATTTATGTAATAGACGATGGTTCTACAGACAGCACACTATTAGAACTGGAGAAAGTCAAAGTAAAACATAACAATTCTAATATCATCATACTCAAAAACAAAAAAAACAAAGGCAAAGGTTACTCTATCAACAAAGCCTTAAAATCAATAGCCAATGGAATAATAATAATACAAGATGCTGACTTAGAATATAGCCCTAAAGATTATAAAAAAGTATTATCTCCAATACTAGAAAACAAAGCTGATGTCGTATATGGCAGCCGATTTAGAGGAGACCAACCTAAAAGAGTTTTATATTACACACATTATTTAGCAAATAGATTTTTAACAATCTTATCAAATATATTTACTGGGCTAAACCTAACAGACATGGAGACTTGCTTTAAGGCCTTTAAACAAGAAACTGTCTCAAAGATAGAATTATTAGAATCTGGATTCGGATTTGAGCCTGAAATAACTGCAAAACTTAGTCGGATAAAAGACATAAGGTTTTATGAAGTAGGCATTGCATATTACGGCAGAACATATAAAGAAGGCAAAAAAATAAAATTTAAAGACGCAGTAAGGACTTTATTCTGTATCATTAAATATAATTTATAAAACATTAAGTAATGAAAATACAATTCAATTCTTTTTCTAGTTTTTACAATAATAATAGAGAAGGAGTCATTAATGAAATTAACAATATTTTTTCCTCAGGACAATACCTCAATGGAGATAATATTATCACAGTTGAAAAAAGAATATCAGAAATTTGCAAAAGGAAATATGCTGTTACAACTAATTCATGTACTGATGCACTATTTCTAGCATTAAAGTCAATTAATATTAACGAAGGTGATGAGGTCATAATTCCAACATTCTCATTTATTGCTACACTAAACCCGGTACTAATGTGTAAAGCCACACCAGTATTTGCAGACATAAATCCGGTCAATTTAATGTTAGATACAAAAAATATCGAGAGTCTTATTACAAAAAAAACAAAAGCAATTATTTTTGTACAACTTTTTGGCAATTGTTATGATTTAACAGAATTAACTTCCATATGCACTAAAAACAGTATTCATTTAATTGAAGACGCTGCTCAAGCACTTGGTGCTGATATAAACCATAAACCTGGTGGCAGTTTTGGGACAATAAGCTGTATAAGCTTTGATCCAACAAAAATAGTTTCTGCATTTAGTACTGGCGGAGTCGCTCTGACTAATGACTTTAAAATATATAGCACTTTAAAAAAGTTAACCCATCATGGTAAAAACAACAAAGGAGATTATCAAATAGTAGGATACAATTCAAAACTTTCAGAATTAAGTGCAGCATTAATTAATATGCAACTTAATAAACTATGTGCTACTATTAAAATAAGAAATGAAATAGCTTTACTTTATATTAACAGGTTTAAAACAATATCAAAAATACAGACACTTGTAATGGAGCCAATTAGCACATCAACATTTCACAAATTTGTTATTCTTGCAGAAGATAGAGATTTACTTCGAGAATATCTTTTGAAAAATGGGATTGAAACACAAATACACTATAAAAAGCTATTAAACACATCAAAAGCAATAAACCACTTAAATAATAAGAACACTAATTACAGCACTTCAAATAAAATTTCAAAGATGATTCTCAGTTTACCTTTGCATCAAGATTTAAAAGCAAATGAAATAAACTATATTTGTGATACAATTAGTAAGTTCTATAAAACATTAAAGCCATGATGATTATTGTAGGTGCTGGTGCAGCGGGAATTGAAGTGCTGTATATTTTACAAACGTTAGATTATAAACATGATATCTTCTTTTACGATGAAAAACATGCTAAATCAAGTATTTCTAATTTTAGAGTTTTAAATAAAATACAACAAATAAAAAACTTAGATTCAAGCAAGTGTAATTTTTGTGTAGCAATAGGTAACCCCCGAAAAAGGAAAAAGCTATTTACTGAATTTATTTCTCATGGTTTTACTCCAGCAAATATTATATCGAAAGAAATCATCAATTTATCAAAATTTGAAGAAAACAGTATAATAATACAGCCTGGAGTTTCGATTTCATTCGATGTAAAACTTTCGGCTTCCTGTATGATTCATACAAATTCAGTAATAAGTCATAATGTAACTATAGAATCCTTTGTAAACATTAGTCCCTTATGTACAATACTTTCTGATGTTTTAATTGGAGAACAAACATACATTGGAGCAGGGTCTGTTATTCAATCAGGAATAAAAATCGGCAAAAATGCATATATAACTCCTGGCAGTGTTGTTAAAAGAAACATAGCTGATTTTGAAACATTTTAAACAAAAAGGGTAATTATGTTTGAGTATTTGAGAACTTAACCATTCTACAATATTTTTTAAAATTGGTTTTTGTTTCTTCTTCATATTTCAATATTTCAGATTCATCAAGTTCATCAATAAAGCAATCTGGATCTTCTGCATAAATATCTCCAGTTTTATAAAAAGCCATTGAACGACATCCGCCACAGGTATACTTATACTTACACTTTCCACATTTCCCCTTAAGCTTATCACGATTTAACAAACCTTTAAACAATTCAGATTGAAATAAGATTTCATCTAAAGATTCTTTATAAACATTACCAGCAGAGACATTATCCAAAAGCAATGGGCATGGAGCAACATCACCTTCGGCATTAATTGCATAAAAAGAGCCTATCCAACAGCCTATAGAAGGAAAAGTGGGAATTGTTTCTAAGACATCATCTTTACCAACAACTTCCATATACACATCAGGAGGTAGAAAAAATGGGACATAACTAACATACCCCTTAAAATACTTTCTAAGCACTGGATTTATTTTATCTCTCATCAATTCCTTATCAAATAGCATATCACTACATGCAGTTGCTCTGGGCACAAGAGGAATACGATTAAACGGCAAATGTAGTTTCTCAATATTTTCTATTGTATCAGCAAAACTATCTGCATTAAATTTCCCTACAGTAACACATATGTTAATAGATATTTTGTATGATTCAAGAAGCTTAATTAGTTTTAATGTTTTTTTATAGTCATAATCACGAGTATCAATATTTGAGGAACTAAACTCATTGATACCAAGTGAAATTAGCATATTATCTCCTAAAAGGTTTTTTAATTGTTTAATTTTAATTTCTGTTAGTGTTGAGCCATTAGAGACAATGGATATCTTAAAGCCCATTTCGTTAGCCACTTCAAGCAGATACATTGCATCATCCCTAACTAAAAACTCACCTCCAGAAAACTCTATGTGATTTGTTCCTATATGTTTGGCTGGAATAAAAACTTTTTGAATAATGGTTTCGGTTTCAATATCTAAAAACTTAATATTTTTATTAGATCCTGTCGAACAATATTTACAACTTAGATTACAATTTCTAGTAGCTTCAAAATAAAGTGTGTGAAATAATGACTGCATTATTGTTTTTTTTCAAAGATACCACATAGAATATAATATTCAAATAAAATATCATATATTTGCACTTAATTTAGTATTTTAATACAATATGAACCAATGGGTATAAAGCATAATAATTGGGCAGTTATACTAGGTGGTACAGGCAGTTTTGGATTATGCTCTGCAAAACATTTAGCATCAAATGGATTTAACCTAATTCTGATTTATCGAGAAAGGAAATCAAACTTAGTTTCTTTAAGCATAGAACTGGAATTATTAAAAAAACAATGTAATTTGATTGAATTTAATTTAAATGCAAATAAAAATCAAGATGTAATAATAGAGACACTATTAAAAAAACCTGAATTACAGAACAAAATATCTTTTGTATTAAACGCAATTGCAGATGGAAACCTTAAACCAATATTTAGTCAAACAAACAATCAAGATTTGGCTTTAAGCTCCCAAGACTTCTCGCATACAATTGATTCAATGGGTATCAGTCTATACAAATGGACTAAACTTTTGCTAGAAAACAATCTGCTTAGTAGTAAATCATCTGTAGTAGGCTTAACAAGTGAGGGTACTTCAAGATATTTCAAAGATTACGCAGCAGTGGCCTCAGCGAAATCTGTTTTAGAAACGACTGTTCGATATATGGCAATTGAACTTATTCCATTTGGTATCAGAGCAAACATTATAAATGCAGGAATTACTGATTCGAAAGCTTTACAAGTTTTTCCAGACTACAATAATTTTATCAAAAAAGCAAAAGAAAGAAATCCACATGGAAGATTAACAACACCAAAAGACGTTGCTAAAGTTATTGTGTTTTTAGCAAGTGAAGATTCTGAATGGATTAATGGATCAGTAATTACTGTTGACGGAGGAGAACAATTAATTAGTATATTTTAATGGATATAAATAAAAAAATATTACATGCATTACCATACGGTCCTGATTTTTGTTTTGTAGATTTAATCGAAAGTGTTAACGAAAAGCAAATAGTTGGAAAATACACATTTAAAAAAAGCCTTGCATTCTACAGTTCTCATTTCAAAAACGCCCCCCTTGTGCCAGGAGTATTAATGGTTGAAACTATGGGCCAAATTGGCATGGTATCTCATCTAATATACCTGACTGGAGATTTTAATTTTAATTTCTTACCTGTACTTTCAAACATAGAAGCAGAATTTTACAATAACGCAACTTATGATGAGGAATTAACAGTGATAGGCACAAAAGTATATTTCAGATATAATATTTTAAAGTCATCTGTTGAAATGTGCAAATCCGATAATAGTCTAATTGCAAGATTAACGGCAAATATTAAAATTATAGCAGCAAAATGAGAAAGCGAGTAGTTATAACAGGTATAGGAGTTGTTGCTCCAAACGCCATAGGTGTAGCAGAATTTAAAAATGCACTTATTAAAGGAATATCTGGTATTAAATACATAAAAGAACTCGAACAATACAATTTTGCATGTTGCGTAGGAGGTGTACCAAACATTAACAACTTTAAGGAAAATGAATTGTTTGAGAAACACGAACTAACACATTGTGATATTAATATTAAATATTCATTAATGGCAGCAATTGAGGCTTGGGAAATGGCAAATTTGCAAATTCCTGAATACAACGGCAACACAATTAATAACGATATGGGTGCCATAGTTGGGTCTACATTTGGGGGCATTGAAACAATATCATCTAAACTAATACCTTTCACAGAAAGTGGTCAAATTAAAAAGCTAGGAAGTCAAATTATTGAAAACTGGATGCCCAATGGTCCTGCAGCAGCAATTTCAAAAATCTTTGCATTAGGTAATCAAGTGTTCTCAAACTCAACAGCTTGTGCAACCGGAACAGACGCTATTATAATGGCTTATGAAAGAATAAAAAACAATCAAGCAAACATAATGCTAGCTGGAGGCTCAGAACCTTTTTCGCCGTATAGTTGGGCAGGATTTGACTCAATGCGATTATTAACCAGAGCTTTTAATGACAATCCAGAACAAGCAAGTCGTCCAATGAGTGATAGTTCAAGTGGCTTTGTTCCTTCTGCTGGAGCTGGAATTTTAATTATAGAAGAGTTATCTCACGCAACTAAACGAGGTGCTAATATAATAGCCGAAATTATTGGTGGTACAATGAGCTGTGGTGGGCATCGAAATGGTGGAAGCATGACCGCTTACAATAAGGCTCAAGCTAAAAACTGCATAAAAGATACAATTACTAAAGCAAAAATAAAAATTGAGGACATTGATTTAATTAGTGGTCATCTAACAGGTACGAAAGCAGATATTGACGAAATTAAAATTTGGAGCGAAACCGTTCTAACTAAAAACAAAACTCCATACATAAATGCCCCCAAATCGATTTTAGGACACTTATTTGGTGCTGCTGGTGCAGTAGAAAGCATTGCAGCAGTGCTTCAATTAAAACACTCATTTATTCATGGCACATCAAACTGCAAAACAATTAATACTAATATTACAAACATCTACCCCTCACAATATATTCCTAAAAAATCAATCATAAATATAAATCTCAATTATATTATAAAAGCAAGTTTTGGTTTTGGTGACGTAAATTCATGTGTTATATTTAAAAAATTTAAGTAGTTTTGTAAAAGATATGTATAGTATGGAAAAAATCAAAAAAGACTTAATCGCAATTTTAAAACAATATGCTATTGAAAAAGATATCATAGACACTATTAGTGATAATTCAAACATTATAAATGATCTAGGCATAAACTCAGCCCGTAACGTTGATATTATAATTGACATTGAAGAAAAATATGATATTGTAATTGCAGACGAAGATATTAAAAGGCTTACTACGGTGAAAGAAATAATCAGTTTGATTACAGAAAAATTAAATAACTAGAAATGGTAAATAATCCCGATATAGCAGATTTACAAATATTTATCATTACGTATAACCACGAAAAATTCATAAAAAAAACAATAGACTCCATAATTAATCAAAAGACCGACTATAAGTTTAAAGTTATTGTTCATGACGACCATTCAACTGACAACACCTCTGACATTTTAAATAAGTATAAAAACAAATACGAGGAAATAATTACAATAAACAGAAACAGCACCAATATAGGTCCTCTAGAAACAGCTAAACTCGTTTCTCAGCAATTCATGGCTAAATATATCACATGGCTTGATGGTGATGATTACTGGTGTAACGATAAAAAAATTCAAACACAGCTTGATTTTCTAGAGAATAATCCCGACTATGCTGGCTGTTTTCATGATTCGAAAATTTTACAAAGTAACAACAATGAGGATATTCACTTTCTGAAACGCACACAAAACCAATGGAAAACATATTCACAATTTAATAGATACACCAATGATTTTATGCCTTGGGAACTGATTAAAAGAAACATAGTACCAACAGCATCTCTAATCTTTAGAAGGCACAATATTAAAGAATTTCTTAACACATACACTGGCACTCCATTATCACTAAGTTGGGCATTACATCTAGAAATAATAAAAAACTCTAAGTTCAAATACTTTAATGAAACTTGGTCTGTTTATAATGATCATCCTCATGGACTTTCAAAAACATACGACCTTATAGAATTTAAAAAAAGTAACATCAAAATACTGAAAGCATTACTTTTAGATAATACTTGGAATTACTACCAAGCGGAAATATATAAAGCCATTTGCGAGGAGTTTCGATTCCTTTTAAAAACAAAAGAGACTCAAGAGTCCCCAAAAGCTCAATATAAAAAGACACTTAAGCAGTATGAGAAGTTTTTAAAACAGGCAACCATAACCGATTTACAACAATTAAAAGACGACTATTACTATGTGCGGAATAACGGGATGGTGGAGTAAAAACACTCCCGTTGACAGGGAGCTTTTCAACAGAATGCGTGACTGTTTAACTCACCGTGGCCCCGATGACTTTGGGTCTTATTTTTCGGAAAACCACAACATCGCATTAGGACACAGACGTTTGTCATTTCTCGATTTAGGCGAAAGTGGGAAACAACCACTATGCAATGAAGATCAAACAATCTGGCTGACAATTAACGGAGAAATATATAATTATATTGAATTACGTGAAATTCTAAAAGCAAAAAATCATATTTTTAAATCAGAAACAGATTCAGAAGTTGTTGTTCATGCTTACGAAGAATGGGGCACAGATATGATAAATATGCTTGAAGGTATGTTTGCTTTTGGACTTTGGGATGGACAAAAACAAAACCTAATTATTGCCAGAGATAAATTCGGAATAAAACCACTTTACTACTATTTAGACGACAATCAGATTGTTTTTGCTTCAGAAATAAAAGCCATAATTGAAAACAAAGACATAAAAAGAGAGCTTGACATAACTTCAATGTGTGATTATTTTTCATACAGATATGTTCCATCACCCAAAACTATTTTCAAAGACATTTTTAAAATTGAACCTGCCCACTTTATAATTATCAATAATAATTTTAAAATAGAGAAAAAAGAATATTGCAAATTTGATTTTAACGACAACAACTATTCTCTAAAAAAATTAGTAAAGGAAATTGATGAATTATTAAGGAAATCTATTGAAACACATACACATAGCGAAGTTCCAATTGGCTCATTTCTTAGTGGAGGATTCGATTCGAGTGCAATTGTAAAATACATGTCCGAAATTAACAAAAACATTAATACATTTACTATAGGTTTCAAAGATTGGGATAAAAGTGAGCATCAATATGCTGAAATTGTTGCAAAAAAATACGGTACAAATCACACATCACAAATATTAGATAATACATCATTAGAATTATTAGATGATTTAATGTATTATTATGATGAACCCATTGCAGACATTTCAATTATCCCAACTTATTTAGTTAGTAAGCTTGCTTCTAAGTCGAATAAAGCAGTTCTTTCTGGCGAGGGAGCCGATGAAATTTTTGCTGGATATACTTGGCATAGAGAATACCTTTGGGAAATTAACAAAAAGGACATACAACATGCAAAAAAATGGGGATGGGACATTCCTGAAAATCACTTTGATGTTGAAAGCTACGCAAAAGCAATGGCAATGGGTGAATTTGATGCTAAAGAATTGAAATTATTACTTAATCCTAAATTTCACGATAAAATCCCTACCGATACAAATTGGTTTTATAAAAAGCATTTTGACAAGGATATATCAACGCCAAAACGTTTTCAGAAAATGGATATTAAATGTTTTATGGGCGAACTTGTTTTAACTAAAGTTGATAGAGCAAGTATGGCAAATTCATTAGAAGTTAGAGTGCCATTTTTAAATACAGAAATTTGTGAAAAAGTACTAAATCTCGATTCAAAAGTTTATTTTGATAAGAAAAAACAGAAAATTATTCTAAACAAAATCTTGAAAAAGGATTTACCCAAAGAGATATTAGCAAGAAAAAAACAAGGATTTGTAGGACCAGATATATATTACAAAGACTTTGAGTGGTATCGCAAAAATCTTGAAAATTGCGAATTAGTAAATAATGGGATTATAAATAAAGAAGCTATTGAAAAGTATTTAAAAGAAAAAGACCATTGGCGTTTATGGAAAATTGCAGTATTTGAGAAGTGGTTTAATAAATGGATGATATAAACTCAAGCATTTAGAATTCAACAACAAAATCTTACAATCAACTTTTAGGGATTGCAATTAGTAGATTTAAAAATTTTAATCTGCTGTTCCAAAAATATAATAAAATCTCTTTGTTCCTGCTCTGACATATCCACACGTAAAGGCCTAAGAGATGTATTCTCATCATTTAGCAATATCCCATCCGTAATTTTACATAAATAGCTTATAATACTATCGTTTGATTCAAAAACCTCTTTAGACATTGCCTTAAAAGAAGAGTCAATTTCATTAAAAATAAAATCCAAAAGCAATAAACTAAATTTAGGTTTAAAAAACACAACGGAATCTTCTCTTTGGCTTAACTCAACTGTCAAATCATCAATATTTTTCCCTTTAAAACGTAAGTGATTGGTTGTATCAACTTTATAAACTAATGGATTGATATAATAATAAAAATTTACTCCCTTTTGATTTGAAATAATCACGCACTTATTATCACTGCTGCCAAGTTTAACAAACCCTGTCTGTTTTTCTGAACAAACTAATTTATTCCCATCAATTTTCACTGTTGCATTTCCCTCAATTTTACACAAAACAAAAGGCATCCAGATTTCCCCACACCAGCCAGCAGGTACTTCAAGTTTTGCACAAGTATAAATGCTTTCTGCCTTACAATTTTCATACGGGAAAATAAAATTCGATTTTGGTGGTAAAACAATTGTATTTAAAATTGTGTTTTGATTTACATCATATCCAGTTTTAAATAAATGATTATCCTCCTTACTTGAATATAGGTACGCATTATTCATCATAAAGGCATTTAATTTTATGCTTTCCGAGGAATCAATACTAATATACCTATCAATTTCATCAAACCACATCGGATTTTCAACTAATTCTAAATAAGATGCTATCTGAGTATCATTATTCAAAAAACAAACTCCATAATCCACATCTAATATTTTCCATTTATTTCCACTAAACACTTCGGTAACGACATGACCTTCCAAACAAATACTCTTTGCTTTAAATCCCATTCCCTTTAATAAATTTGTCAAAACTGTCGATCTCAAGCCACAAAGCCCTCCACCTAACGAATTTAAAACTAAACTCGGTTCATTAAAACATGTAGAATTTGTAAGTTGTTCTTCTTTAAATGTATAATTGAAAATAAATCTATAAGCCTTCATCTCCAAAGGTTCCTCTGGATATACTTCTGGCATTTCGTTAATATATTGAATAATTTTATAATTACTGGAAAAATCCAAATCATTTATAAACATAGAAAACTCAGCTGATAAATCACCATTATTGGTAATTTTAAACATTTTATTCTCTGGAGATTTTGCATCAAGTTCAATAATTTTTTCTTGAGTATTAACACAGGAAATTAAGAAAGATGAAACTATTGCAAATAATATTAAAATTCTACGCATTTAATCATGATTATTTGTCAAATTTACAAATTAATGATTATAAAAATGTATTTTGCTAACAAAATTAAAGAAATGCACATTTCTAAATTAAATAACGTAAAAATTATTAATATTGCAATTAAGTTAATTGGATTATTAAGCACAGAGAATTTTAACTATGAATAAATTTGTTTTTATAGTTTGTGGAGGAAAAGAACATATCGAAGAGCTAAACTTTTCGTTAAAATTCCTACGCCATTTCTCAAAAAACGAAATAATTGTTCTTACCGACAAAAAGCGCAATGAAATTCAAATAAATCATGACAATATCATAAACATAGATACCCCAACTGAATTTGATAACCACCAAGCAAGTATCTTTATTAAAACTGGAATAAATAAACATCTTAAAAAAGATAATAATTACTGTTATTTGGACGGAGATATTGTATCAATAAATTCAGAAGTTGATAAAGTTTTTGAACATTTCCAAAGTCCTATTACATTTGCAGCCGATCATTGTATAATGCAAGAATTTAGCCCACATGCTATAAACTGCAATTGTGTTGAGGAGAATCTAAAAGAAGAAGAAATTTTTAATGACAAACTTTCCGAATTATTTGGAAAAATCAATCTTACCGATTCGCATATAAAGAAACAAACTGAAGAGCTTTTATCAATTTTTGTAAAACATCGTAACTCTCCTTTTAAATATTTTTTAAAAAACACAAAATATTTAATCCAAAGATATCTGCTTCCTGTAAAAACATTTTATTTTCACAACTACAGATTTCAGAAAACCAACAAATGCTGGTATAATTCTGATAACGAAATTGTTTTGTTTGACTACCCCTTTTATGAGAAAAGACTATGGAAAGTTTCTGGAATAAAATACAACAAAGAATTTAACTTTTGGGAGGATAAAGAAGGGAAAAAGTTTGAATTCAAAGCACCAGCATGTAATCATCTCAATGAATATTTAAAAAAAGAGTACGGAGTGAAAATCCCCAATAATTGGCAACATTGGAATGGTGGAGTTTTTTTATTTGATGACTCATCAACAGATTTTTTAAACTATTGGCACACTCAAACAATAAAAGAGTTTTCGAATCCATACACAAAGACCAGAGATCAGGGGACTTTAGCACTTACAGTTTGGAAATTTGGCTTAGAAAACCATCCCAATATTCCAAAAGAGTTTAACTGGATAACCGAATTTGCCAATAATAATATTGCATGGGATAAAACTAAAGGATACACATCTGATGGATTTAAAACAGTTTTTTACCCCAATCTATTGCATATTTATCATGAGTGGGGAAATAAGGACTGGAGTATATGGAAATCGGTAATTTCCCTTAAAAATAAAATGAAAACATAAGGTTTAGCCAAAATCTAATTGCAATATTTACAATTTCTTTTATTCTTTTTATCTCGTAGTAATGATAAATAAATTGTAAATTTGACAAGATTTAGTATTTATGATAAACAAGATTTACAATATACTTCCACAATTTTGCAAAGATTTAACTGTAGAGATACACCGTGATTTAAGGCTATTATGGTTTATGTTTATCAAATCCAAAAGCACAAAAAAGTGCAAAGACAAAACTTTTATTGCTTATCAAAAAACACGAAAATACGGACCTCTTAAACATATCTGTTATGCACCATATACAAGTATGTTTTTTGCTCGGAATGGGAAAGTCTCGCCATGCTATGCAAGTTATAACAAAAACTCATCATCAATTGACAATACAAACATTAACGATATTTGGTTTAAAGGAACTTTTGCAAAAATAAGAGAAGAACACAACAATTGTGATTTTGAAACTACATGTCAATTTTGCAATAAACTAATATTACAAAAATCTTATGGCAGTTTATTAATCAATAAATACGAACATTATGCGTTCTCCAAAAGCAAATATCCTGCAATAATGGAGTTTGAATTATCTAACAAATGCAATCTTTCGTGCATAATGTGTGATTCAAATTTATCATCGTCAATCGAAAAGAACAAAAAAGACGATATTACAGATAACAAACACTACGATAAAAGTTTTATTGAGCAACTTGACGAATTCATCCCCCATCTTCAACTTGCTGAATTTACAGGTGGCGACCCATTTATGATCAAGGAATATTATGAGATTTGGGATAAAATAGCTAAAATAAATCCAAAATGCCATATCCTGATTACTACGAATGCCAATACAATGAATCCGAAAATTGAAAATCTTTTAAAAACACATAAAAACATCCATTTTAATGTCTCAATCGACTCATTAGAAAAAGAAAATTACGAAAACATAAGACGAGGTGGTAAATTTGAATATGCCTTACATAATATTGACATATTTATTGATTATTGTAGAAAAAACAAAACCAATCTTAATATTTTGGTGTGTCCAATGACAGTTAACAGACACGAGTTACACAAGTTTGTCGAATTTGCTAACTCCAAAAATATATGCGTTTATTATCATACTGTTATAAAACCTAAAGAACTGTCGCTTAAATATCTTGACAAACAATTACTTCAAGAAACAATTAGCAATTTACAAACTTTTGAAGCACCTAAAAAAACAAAAAAACAAAAGACAAATTTTGAAAATTACCAAAACTTAGTAAAATTACTAATTAACTGGAAAGAAGAAGATAAAAAGGAAGAAAGCACCAACAAAAAGGAAGAATTACTCACTAAGACGCAAGCTTTAGAGCTGATTTTGTCTAAAATTGATGGAAATAGTAAACTAAACAAAAAACTTATGGCTTTGCTTGATGAATTAAACAAAACAGATGTTTATCTAACAATTATTGGTAAACTTGTCAAAATAGAAAATAATATCTTTGTAGAATATTTGCAAACTAAAACAGTTGAAGAATTAAAAGAAATTTGCCTTAATTTAAAATAACAAGAATTGATATCACACAAAATATATGAAACTGCAACGGCAATAAATCGTTCTACAATAAAATTGCGAAATCTTTATAAGTATAGAAATTTCAAAAAACATTTAAACCCATTGTACGGCGACAGTGATAAGATAATTGCATACAACAAAAGCCGAATTACAGGCTCTGAACCCTGCGTTTGTCACGCACCAAGCAGAAGTTTATATTTTGATATTTATGGAAATGCGACTGCCTGTTGTTTTAATCGTGTGCATAAGCTCGGCAAATATCCAGAAAATAGTATTGAAGAAATAATAAAAGGAGAGAAACGAAAAAAATTACAAACAGAACTTTGCAGACAAAATTTTATGTATGGCTGCCAACATTGCCATAAATTAATTGAAGCTGGAAATTACGAAGGTGTCGAAGCCAGACTATACGATCCATTAAAAAATCAGGGAGATACACCATCAGAAATAATATTTGAATTAGATAATACTTGCAACCTCGAATGCGTAATGTGCCACGAAGGATTTTCAAGCAGTATCGCCAAATCAAAAGGATTAGAAAAAATTAAACATCCTTATAATAAGGAATTTTTAACACAGCTTGAACCATATATTAAAACACTAAAAGTTGCTAAATTCTTAGGCGGAGAACCTTTTTTAATAAATATATATTATGATATATGGGACTTAATAATGAGAATAAACCCAAAGTGTAAAATTATTCTGCAAACAAACGGAACAATACTTAACGACAAGGTAAAATCATATCTTAAAAAAGGAAATTTTTATATAGGCGTGTCCATTGATTCTTTAATCCCTGAAATATTCGAAAGCATCAGGGTAAATGCAAAATTAGAGACTGTTTTAAATAATTTAGACTATTTTATTGCGATAACAAAAAAGAAAAACAATTATGTAAACCTTTCGGTTTGCCCAATGCAAAATAACTGGAAAGAAATGCCCGATTTGGTTAATTTCTGCAACGAAAAGAAGATTTTTATTTATTTCAACACCGTTTATACTGCTGGATTTACAATTTCGGAAATGAGTGAAGAAGATCTTTTAGAAATTAAAGATTATTTTCAAGATGTAAAATTTAAAGCAAAAGGGCTTATTGCAAAAAGGAATATTCGATTTTTTAA
>CAYNKH010000069.1:0-14572 GCA_964397745.1 uncultured Bacteroidales bacterium
AGATATTCAATATGCTGCTTCATAAAATAACGGTAAGAGACTGTCGGGTTAATAATTGTAATTATTGATGTAAAGAGTTTGGTTTTCCAGATATGTTTGATACCTTAAAACTGGGTATTTTGAAGGACTCTCCACAATTGACCCATCATAAATAGAGAATTTCGACTCGCAATTTCTGCAAACTAAGAAAAGACCAGTTGAGTCCACATCTAAAATTGCATTTGCCTCAAACGGATCGTTTGGACAGTTCCTTTCGTAGGCAAGGTATTCATCTGTGAACTGGCAATACAGTATAATCCCTTCTACTCCTCCTGTCAAATAAAGAAAATTTCCAGGGGTTTTAATACTAACATATTCAGGTAAATCGGGATATACAATAAAGTTCACATATACGTAAGGGATTCTGTTCTCCTTATCACATGAAGGAAAAATGGTTAATAAAATAGTTGATATTAAAATAATTACTATCTTTGACACAATATTTTTCATCTTGATTATTAATTAAATATGATTGCAAAATTAACTAAATTCTTACAAATATTAACTTGTGCCGTATTTATTTTAATGCCTATTAGTGGTTTCTCGCAGTCAAACCGTAGTATTGATAATGAAAAGTACATGAAATCGCAGCGCTCAAAACGGATAAAACCTACGCGGGAAGAAAGGCGTATGATGAAAATGGAAGATGCGACAATAAAAAAAGATAAAAAAAAAGATAAAAATGACAGAAGGTTACACAAAAAGGCAGTTAGGAAACATAACAAAAAGATAAATGGAGGAGGAAAAGATCTTGTTGATGGCAAGCGCACGTGGAGACGTATGAAAAAGTCGAAACGTGAAGCTGTGAAAAACGCCAGATAATTTTTTTCTCTTTCATCTAATTTTAAAGATGTTAAGTATATATTTAAAAAAAAAGATGATTTTTAAGTTAAAATATTTTGGTCAATGATTAATTGTGTATTATATTTACACCTTTCTTAATTGGGTTAAATTATTGTATAAAAGTAAAACTCTATTATGTTACGAAAATTACTACTAGTTATTATGGCGTTTGCAGTTGCAAGTGCAGGGTTGTATGCTCAAGGGACATTAAACGGTACCGTAAGTGATGCATCAACTGGAGAACCAATCCCGTTTGCGAACGTGACGATTGAAGAGAATGGAAATATTGTTACCGGGGGTATGACTGACTTTGACGGTAATTATAGTATCAAACCGATACCGGCGGGTAAGTATAACGTGTCTGCCTCCTATGTCGGGTATGCAACACTTCTGTACAATAATGTGCAAATTCAAGGAGGAAGTATTATTTTCCAGAATTTTGAATTAAACGCATCGGCAGAAATGCTCGCCGAAGTTGAAATTAAAGAGTACAAAGTGCCGCTGATTGCAAAAGACCAAACAGCATCGGGAGGAACGGTAAGTTCTGAAGATATTGCAAAAATGCCAGGGCGATCGGCTGCTGCTGTTGCTACTACAGTTGGTGGTGTATATTCAGAAGATGGAGAAGTAGGCTCAATTAGAGGTGCTAGGTCAGAAGGTACGGTTTATTATGTGGACGGTGTAAAGGTACGTGGATCTAGTTCAGTACCAAAATCTGCTATCGAACAGGTGCAGGTAATTACGGGTGGTTTGCCAGCTAGTTATGGTGACGCTACCGGAGGTATAATATCTTTAACAACTAAAGGTCCTACTTCAAAATATTTTGGAGGCGTAGAACTCGTTACTTCACAATTTCTTGACCCGTATGGATATAATCTTGGAGGACTGATGTTGTCGGGACCAATTTGGACTGTAGAAGAAGACGGCTCAAATAGAAAAAGAACTATCGCTGGATTCTTACTTTCTGTTGAAGGTAGTATTGTTAAAGACCCGTATCCATCATCTGTTGGGGAATGGAGAGCAAATGATAATGTAATCGAAAGTATTAAAAATAACCCATTACAGTTGGTTCAAACAAATGATGGGGCAATTATTTATCAAAATACTGATTACTTGCAAAAAGATGCATTCCAAAATTATAAAACTAGACAAAATGCTGAAAGTAAGAGCTTTAATATCGCTGGGAAAGTGGATATTTCACCAATCAGAGATCTTAACTTAACTTTTGGTGGTACTCTAGATTATAGAGACCAAAAATCCTACTCTTATGGAAATCAACTTTTTAACTCCGAAAACAATGGGAATATATTATATAATAACTGGAGAGTTTATGGTAGATTAACCCAAAAGTTTAGAGATAATTCTGAAAGTGAAAAGGAAGCAATTATCAAAAATCCATACTACACAATTCAAGTCGATTATTCAAAAACTTACCAAAAATATTATAATAAAGATTTTGATGATAACTTCTTTGAGTATGGTCATATTGGTTCTTTTAGCACTACACCAGAAAAGTTTTATTTCCCAGGTGTTGACTCATTAACTGGTAAGCAAGCGTATTTACACCAGACATGGTTTTACAGAATCGAAGACTTTGAAGCTGGAACATTAAATCCAGACCTCGCGAGATATACAGAACAGTATTTTCAATATTTTGAAGATTACTATGCTAAAGATGTTAACTCTGTAATGCAAAATGGTGGTTTACTTAATGGTATGGGAGCTCCAAGCATATATGGATTATGGGCTAGCCCTGGAAATCCATATACATCTTATACAATGAATGATGCAACACAATTTAGAGTATCAGCTTCTGGTTCTGCCGATATAAAAAATCATGAGATTAGCCTTGGTTTTGAGTTTGAACAAAGAAATGATTCTTATTATGGAGTTTCTCCATTTGGATTGTGGACACTCGCAAGAAGTTTAACAAACTATCATATTCTTGAAAGAGACCTGTATAACCCAATAGAATATAGAGATGAAAACGGAGTGTTCTTAGATACTATTGATTATCCTAGACTTTATGACGGCTCATCACAATCAAGATTTGATATTAATCTTAGAGAAGATCTTGGTTTAGCAAAAAATAGTCTTGATTGGCTTGATATAGACTCCTATGACCCTGAGTCGTTGGATATTAGTTGGTTTAGTCCTGATGAGTTATTTAATCAGGGAAGTAGCTATGTTGCATACTATGGTTATGATTACAAAGGCGAAAAATTAAATTACAAACCTACTTTTGACGATTTCTTCAATAAAACATCAGAAGAAGGATACCTTGCTAGACCAATAGCTCCTTTTGAGCCTAATTATATTGCTGGTTACATACAAGATAAGTTTGCTTTTAAAGACCTTATATTTAATATAGGTGTACGTGTTGATAGATATGATGCAAATCAAATGGTACTTAAAGACCAATTTACATTACACGAAGCTTATACTGTAGGCGATACAGATGAAAGAGGTCTTATTACTAATGCAAACCACCCTAGTAATATTCCTGATAATGCGATTGTTTATGTTAATGATATTTCATCTCCAAGTGCTATTAACGGATACCGTGTGGGTTCTGTTTGGTATGATGCAACAGGAGCAGAAATTGAAAATCCAAAAGCAATCCAAAGTTCAACTGGTATTGCACCTTATTTGCTCGATTCTGAAGCAAGATTAAACTCAAGTGCTTTTGAAGATTATAAACCGCAAATAGTAGTAATGCCGAGGGTATCTTTTTCATTCCCCATTTCAGACGAAGCCTTGTTTTTTGCACACTATGATATATTATCAAAAAGACCATCTTACGCTGCACGTTTAAACCCATTAGATTATTTGTTTATTCGTCAGAATAATAATAATTTATTGAATAATCCAAACTTAAAAACGGAAAAAACAATTGATTATGAACTAGGATTCCAACAAAAACTTGGTAATACGTCTGCACTAAAATTATCTGCTTTTTATCGCGAAATGCGTGATATGCAGCAGGCAATAGCAGTTTATGGTGCGTACCCTGTAAACTATTATACTTACGGAAACATTGACTTTGGAACAGTAAAAGGTTTTGGTGTAACTTACGATCTTAGAAGAACGGGTAATATCTCATTAAGAGCTTCTTATACTTTACAATTCGCTAATGGTACTGGTTCTAGTTTTGAATCTGGTGCAGCTATTGTAAAATCTGATAAACCAAATCTTAGAACTACAATTCCACTAGACTTTGACCAAAGAAATAACTTTGCTATTACTACGGACTATCGTTACGGTGGTAAAGTTTCAGGAACTCCTTATAATGGACCAAAAATTGGTGGTAAAAGCATTTTAGCTAATACAGGTGTTAACTTTGTTGTTAATGCTGGATCTGGGTCTCCTTATACACGACGCAATAAACCAAATTCTGGTACTATTATCGGTTCGCTTAATGGTTCTCGTAAACCATGGAGGGTAACTATAAATATGCGTTTAGATCGTGATATAAAAGTAAAGATCGCAGAGAAAAAAGAAGACGGTTCAAAAGAAAAATATGGATACCTAAATATATATTTAGAAATATCAAATTTATTTAATACCGCGAACGTAACTGGATTATACGAATATACTGGTAACCCAGATGACGATGGATTCCTAAACTTTGCAGATTATCAAACATCAATTGCAACTCAAAACGATGAAGAGGCATACAGAAATTACTATGCGATGTACATAAACTCTCCCTATAATTATAGTTTACCTAGAACTATTAGATTAGGTGTGCAATTTAGTTTTTAATTAAAAGAATTTAATGAATTAGAATAAGCGAAATATGAAAAGCCTAAAAAGAATATTATTTATTGCGGTCTTGAGCGTAATATCGAATTACATGCTAGCTGATAAGTGGCAAGGTACTCAGGCTGATGCTGTCCCTACTACGCGTGCAACCGAATTGTGCGAACCAGGACAAACATCTACAGAACTTGGTGTTAACAATGTTAGAGCCTTAATTCACACCGCTGGTGATATGTGGTGGGATCTACAGGGAAAGGCATATTATATCGTACCTGCTGATGGAACTACCAGCGCATTATTTGCTGGTGCTATTTGGGTAGGTGGTAAAGATGCTAACGGTCAGCTTAAAGTTGCTGCTCAAAAATTTCGTCAGAGAGGTATCGACTACTGGCCTGGTCCACTAATTACATCAGGACCAGCAATAGCTACTGTTACCCAGGATATTTGTCGTGAGTATGATAAGCATTTCTTTATAACAAAGAATATGGTTAAAGAATTTAGAGAGTGGTTTGCTTGTTCACAAAATCCTGAATGTAATACAGAAGATCAGTTCTCAGGTTACTCTATTCCTGATATTATTATGAACTGGCCAGCTCATGGACCTGAAGGTGGTTATGATTATAATCTAGCTCCGTTTTGGGATGTTGATGGAGACGGTTATTATAATCCTCTTAATGGAGACTTCCCATATTATGAGTTCGCTAATAACGGAATTACTGATGACCCCGATTGTTTGAGACCTAGAAATAGGGCTCCTAAACTTTTTGGAGACGAAACTCTATGGTGGGTTTATAATGATAAAGGTAATATTCATACTGAAACTGGAGGTGCCTCCATTGGTATGGAGTTTAGAACTCAAGCTTTTGGATTTACAACTAACGACGAGCTTAACGACATGACTTTTTATAATTATAATATTATTAATAGATCTACATATACACTTTTTGATACATATTTTGGTGTTTGGACTGATGCTGACCTTGGGTATGCAAAAGATGATTTTACTGGTTGTGACGTCTTACGTGGACTAGGATATATGTACAATGGAGATAACTACGATGAAACTGCTGAAGGTATTCAGGGGTATGGCGAACAACCACCAGCTATTGGGATTGACTTTTTTGAAGGTCCTTATCAAGACCCAGATGGGTTGGATAATAGTACAAGTTTTGATACTGTAAATGGTGTAAAAATTTTAAATTGTGATAAAGGTAATATATTAAACGGAAATATTAATGGTCTTAACTTTCAAGATGGTACCGTAGATAATGAACGTTGGGGTATGAGAAGATTTTTATATTTCAATAACCATGGTACTGGAGCTAATGAGAATACGCTCGATCCTGTAACTGCAGGCGAACATTATAACTATCTAACAGGTTTTTGGTTAGATAATACCCCATTAACTTATGGTGGAACTGGACATGCTTCAGGTGGTGGAAGTGATATCAGAACTGACTTTATGTTTCCTGGTACTCCAACAACAGACCCTTGTGGTTGGGGACAAGGTGGAATCCCACAAGGTAGCTGGTCAGAAGAAGAACCTTTAGGTCCTGGCTCAACTCCTAACCCTCCAAGAGATGTGCGTTTTGTTCAGTCTGCTGGTCCTTTTACTTTGTATCCTGGTGCAGTAAATGATATTACTATCGGTGCTGTTTATGCTCGAGCTCCTTCTGGAGGCCCATGGGCATCTGTTGAGGCAGTTCGAAGAGCTGACGATAAAGCACAAATACTATTTGAAAACTGTTTCCGCGTACTTAATGGTCCAGATGCTCCAGAACTCAAAATAATTGAGATGGATAAAAAACTTATTTTCCATATTTATAATAAGCCAAGTAGTAATAATTATCTTGAAGCTTACACGGAAAAAGACCCTTCAATTGTTTGTAATTCAGATATGGACCCATGTGATGAGTATTATAGATTCCAAGGATATCAGGTGTTTCAATATAAAAAACCAACTGTTAGTATTTCTGACAGATATAATGACGCATTAGTGCGTGAAGCATTCCAATGTGATATAAAAGACGATATTTCACATATTGTAAACTATGTGTGGTCGGATGAACTTGGAGCTAATGTGCCTGTAGAAGAGGTTAATGGAGAAAATAAAGGGATTATCCATACTTTCGTACTTGATAACGACTTATTCGCTTCTGGAGACCCTCGTTTAATCAATAACAGAGAATATTATTATTCTGTATTGGCTTACGGTTACAATAATACTATGTTGTATAATCAGTCTGTTCAAGAAACGTTTAATGGTCAGAAAAAGCCTTATTTGGCTGGTCGTAATAATATTAAACGTTATGTTGCTGTGCCTCATATAAACGATCCTGAAAGCGGAGGGACTATTGTGCAGGGTGATTTTGGTTATGGACCCGAAATTACCATGATAGAGGGGCAGGGTAATGGTGATAACGACCTTGAACTTACGCAAGAAAGTATTGACGAAATAATGTCAGGTTATCCTTGGAGAGGCTCAAGCAGAACCTATAAAAATGGTAAAGGCCCAATTAAGGTTAAAATAATTGATCCGTTAAATATTCCAGAAGATACATACACTCTTAGATTCGATACAACCGCACTTGTGAGAGATCGTAACGGATTTTTAGGACATAAAAATGGTAGTAGTTTGGTTAATGGAGCAGACTTTAGACCTTTTGCTTATACTATTGTGAACTCGCAAGGTGACGAAATTGAAAGTGAAGTTTTTATACAGTATGATACTGATTATGAACAGTTGTTTATGGATTGGGGATTCTCAATATCCATCAAGCAAGTTAATTATGCTGGATATGCTAATAAAAATAGTAATCAAAATGGGTTCATATCAGCCTCAATGAAATTCGAAGACGAAACAAAGCCTTGGCTTTATTTTGTTCCAGATGAAGATGGAGAAGATGCACTAAACTGGATAAGAGTAGGTACAAAAACTACAGATAATGCGTTTAATGAGTGTCTTGATGTCTCATTTGATGATTATAAATTATCTGACGATTTTTATGATAGGTATCAAAATTTTGAAAAGATATTGGGTGGAACATGGGCACCATATATGTTTACAAGCGATGGCAGATATGGATTAGCTGAACCAACAGTAAGGTCTTCATTAAAACCCTTTATATTACCTTTATCAAGTGTTAGATTAGTTATTACATCTGATAAATCTAAATGGAGTCGTTCTTGTGTTGTGGAAATGTGTGAAAACGAATGGGAGCAAAATGCAGATTGTCCACTTCTTTTTAATCGTGTTACTCCTAAAGCAAATTATAGATCAATAGGAAATGCTTTTAAATTTACTTTAAGAAAAAGCCCATCAGTTGATAAAGATGGAAATCCTATGGATGATGGAACTCACGGGATGGGTTGGTTTCCAGGATATGCAATCGATGTTAATACTGGAGAAAGATTAAATATTGTATTTGGTGAAGACTCTTGGATGTCAGGTGAAAATGGTGCTGATATGCTTTGGAACCCTTCTTCTTATTCAGGCGATAGATACTATACAGGACTAAATTCTGAATTAGGTCCAAGATTTGGAGGAAAACATTTTATATACATTATGAGAAACAACAGAGTCTTTTCTAGTCAAACTGCTAGAAGTGTTCCTGCTTATGATTCATGTGCGTTTATTCATGAGCAACTGCTTGCTTATGAAAATGCTAACTATGCTTCAATATTATCCTTAAAAGCTGTTTGGGAAGCTGCAATGTGGACTGCGATACCTATTAAGCGTGACGGATTCGATTTGTTAGAAACTGATGTTACGATTGATATTAATGTTTCTATGCCATATCATACAGGTAAATTTGTTCATGAATTGGAAAATCCACAAAATGCGAACTTCCCTATGTTTACATTTAATACTGCGGATGTAAAGACAATTAAGTCAGATCAAGATCAAGCTGTAAGTGCACTTGATTTAATAAGAGTGGTTCCTAATCCTTATTACGGTAATTCTTATTATGAAAATACCCAGCTAGATAATTATGTTCGAATTACAAATCTTCCTGAAAAATGTGTTATATCAATTTATAATGCAAGTGGTGGATTAGTTCGTCGAATTGATAAAGACAACAATGTCACATTTGTGCAGTGGGATATGAAAAATACTTATGGTATAAGTATTGCCAGTGGCGTTTACATAGTTCATGTTAATGTGCCTGGTGTTGGTGAGAAAATAGTGAAATGGTTTGGAGCATTGCGTCCAATTGACTTAAATAATTTCTAAAATTGTTATAAGATAAATAAAGAAATATGAAAAATTTATATTTAATTTCGACAATACTGATAACAGTTGCGATAAGTTTAATCTCGACAAAAACCTTTGCCGGTAATGAGCAACGTGTTGGTTCCAATGGAGCATCAGAATTATTGATAAATCCCTGGGCAAGAAGTTCAGGATGGGGTGGTGCAAACGTGGCTTGTGTTGTTGGACTTGAAGCAATGCACCAGAATATTGCTGGATTAGCATTTACTCGTAAATCAGAATTCGCATTTACTAATAGCCAATGGCTAGGAGGAGCTGATGTCGCTATCAATAGTGGCGGGTTCGCTACTAAAGTTGGCGAAACTGGGGTACTTGGCGTTAGTGTAATGAACATGAATTGGGGTAAAATCGATATTACAACCGCAGATTTACCCGAAGGTGGTATTGGAACTTTTAGCCCTAGTTATAGTGTTATAGGTTTAGGATACGCACGCGAATTCTCAAATAGTATTTATGGTGGAATTAATGTAAAAATGCTTAGTCAAAGTATTCCTAACGCTAGCTCTGCTGGATTTGCCATTGATGCTGGTATCCAGTATGTAACTGGCTTAGGTACAGATAAAGCAGGAAATCGTAATCGTGATAATCTACGTTTTGGTATTACTATGAAAAACGTGGGTACCACAATGAAATACACTGGCGATGGATTGAGTTTTACAGGCTTCTCTGAAAATGGAACAAGCATGACTGTCGAACATAGAAGTCAAGAATTTGAACTTCCTTCATTAATCAAGATTGGAATTTCATATCACTTTAGACTTGCTCCTAAAGTTGATGAAGTTAGAGAAGAGGTTACATCTGATCACAATCTTATTGTAGCTGCAAACTATACATCTAATTCATTTACAAAAGATCAATATCATCTAGGGCTAGAGTATGGTTTTAAAGACTATTTTTTCCTTAGAGGTGGATTTATTTATGAAGATGGAATTTTTGATATAGGAACTAGATCTACCGCTTTTACAGGACCAACTGCTGGTCTTACTCTTCAGGTTCCAATGAATAAAGAAAACAGATCTGTGCTTGCAATAGATTATTCTTATAGATTTACTCAACCATTTGGTGGAGTTCATACTTTTGGAGCTAGAGTAACATTAGGCGAAGCTGGTGATAATGGTTCTAGTAGGCTATAAACAGTGGTAATAATTGTCCATCTGTTTGTCTGATAAGAAATTGTAATCAAAACATATACACACAAAAAAATCTGCTATTAGCAGATTTTTTTGTGTGTATATATGATAAAGTCTGTAAAATTTTATATATATTGCATAAAATAATTGTTTTAACTTTATTTGTAGCTAAACTGCCTCTAAAAACATTAAAGATATGAAGCTATTTACCAAACTTTCACTAGTCGTATTACTAATCATTTCTAATATTTGTAATTCACAAGCCGATAGCTATCAGGTTAATAAAAACACAATACAAACTAGATCAACTGCAAATTGCGAAGTCGCCCGTACATCAGCAGAGCTTAATATAAATAATGTGAGAGCTAAAATTCATTCTATTGGAGATATGTGGTGGAATCTTAGAGGTAAAGCACACTATATTGTACCTGCCGACGGTAAAGCTAGTACACTTTTTGCTGGTTGCTTATGGATTGGAGGAAAAGATGCGAATAATCAAATAAAAGTTGCGACTACAATGTTTAGACAAAGGGGAGTAGATTTTGCTTCTGGACCACTAATAGCCACAGGTGCAAATAGAGCAGAAACAAATATTGATGTTTGTCGAGAATATGATAAACTTTGGAGTATCACTAAAGCAGAAGTAAAAGAATTTAGAATGTGGTGGAATTGTCAACAAGATCCAAATTGTAATATGGAGCAATATTCATCTTATTCAATACCTAATGTTATCCTTAATTGGCCCGCACACGGCCCTGACGGTGGATATGATATGTATCTTGCACCTTTTTGGGACAATGACAATGATGGTTATTACAATCCTTATAATGGCGATTTTCCTTATTTTGAATTTCCTGAAGATGGTATTACTGATGATATTGATTGTTTGAAACCTAGAAACAAACGACAAGCATTAAAAGGAGATCAGGCGATTTGGTTTGTGTTTAACGATGCTGGTAAAGAGCATTCTAATTCTGGAAGCCAACCAATTGGATTAGAAATTAGGGCGATAGCCTATGCGTATGCGACTAACACACCCATTAACGATCTAACATTTTATAATTATGAAATAATTAATAGATCAACTGAAACTCTATACGAAGCTTATGTTGGCTTTTGGACTGATGCTGATTTGGGTTATCCAAAAGATGATTATATAGGTTGTGATGTTGGTAGAGGACTTGGATACGTATATAATGGAGACAATAATGATGAAACTGCTGAGGGAATAAGTGGTTATGGAGCTTCTCCTCCTGCGGTTGGGCTTGATTTTTTTGAGGGACTGTTTAAAGACAGTGACGGACAAGATAATGAAACCAGTTATGAGATTATTGAGGGCAAAAAAGTCTTAAATTGTTCACTAGGAGATATTATGAACGGTAATATTAATGGACAAAATTTTGAAGATGGAATTATTGATAATGAAAGATGGGGATTAACGAATTTTACATGCTTTAATGGATATGGTATTGGAGTGAATCCTTTTACGATTCAACCAACTGAAAAGAACCATTATTATTATTATTTAACATCTCGTTGGTTAAATGGTACGCATGTAATGTATGGAGGTACTGGACACCCGTCAGGAGGTGCAACAGATGTTCCTTCAAATTTTATGTTTTCAGGAAGTCCTACAAGCGATATTTGTGGTTATGGCCAAAACGGAGCTGTTATGTCTGGTTGGTCAGAAGAGGAACCTGTAGGACCAGGTTCTACTCCTAATTCACCAAGAGATGTCCGTTTTGTTATTTCAAACGGACCAGTTACATTTAAACCAGGTGCAGTTAATAATCTAACAATGGGAGTTGTTTATGGAAGATCAATAAATGGTGGAAATTACGAATCAATAGAAGTTATGAAGAGAGTTGATGATATAGCACAAAATTTATTTGATAATTGTTTTAGAATTCTTGAGGGGCCTGATGCTCCAGAACTCAAAATTGTTGAAACAAACAAAAAACTGATTTTTCATCTGTCAAATAATCCAAACTCCAATAATTATCTAAACCAATATGCTGAAAGAGATTATAATATAAAATGTGATGGAAACATTTCGCCTTGTGATGAATACTATCGTTTCCAGGGATATCAAGTTTATCAATTAAAAAATCCTGATGTTGATATATTGAAAGAAAAACATAATTCCGAACTTGTGCGTGAAGTGTTTCAATGCGACATAAAAGATGGAATCAGCAGTATTACTAATTATATTTATAACGTACAAACATCTGAATATATCCCACATTTAGAAGTTGAGGGTAATAACGAAGGGATTTTTCACACTTTTGTTATTGAAAAAGATTATTTTGCCAAAAACGATGGACAACTCACAAACCAAAAAGATTATTGGTTTACCGTAGTGGCTTATGCAGCAAATAAGACCTTACAATATAGTGTGAATAGCATTAACAATTGGTATGGTAACAAAAACACTTACTTAGTAGGAAAAAATAATATTAAAACATACACAGCAACTCCACATGATCCAATAATCGAAAATAATGGGACTGTTTTTAATACAGAATATGGCTTCTCACCTCAAATTACAATGACAGAAGGGCATGGTAATGCAAATTGTATAATTGAATTAACCAACGAGAGCCTTCTCGAAATAATGTCGGGGTATCCGTGGAAAATCGATAATAGAACATATAAAAGTGGTAAGGGCCCAATTACTGTAAAAATAATTGATCCTTTAAATGTTCCAGATGATCTATATACTGTTAAATTTGATTCAACAGCGGTTACAAGACTTTCAAATGGGTTTTTAGGACATAAAAATGGTTCTAGTTTGAGTAATGGCGTAGATTTTACTCCTTTTAATTATACAATTGTGAACTCGAAAGGTGACGAAATAGAAAGTGAAGTTTTTATACAGTATAATGATGATTATGAACAGTTGTTTTTGGATTGGGGATTTTCAATATTAGTAAAACAAGTAAATTATGCTGCTTATGTTGATAAAAATGATTACCAAAATGGTTTTTTAGCAGCGGAATTGATTTTTGATTATCCAGAAAAGCCATGGCTTAATTTTATTGCTGACCAGGATTATAATAATGCATATAATTGGATACGAGTAGGAACTCAATATACAGACAATACCATCAATCCATGTCAGGATGCCTCTTTCAACGACTACACGTTTTCTGGAAATCAGTTTTATGATAAGAATGAGTATTTTGAAAAAGTAATAGGGGGAACATGGGCTCCATTTATGTTCACGAGTGATAAAAAATATGGTCTGTCTAATCCAAAAATTAGACCAACATTACAACCATATTTGCAGCCAATTTCAAGTGTAGATCTTATTATCACAAGCGACAAATCAAAATGGACACGTTCATGTGTGGTAGAAATGCACGAAAACGCGTGGCAAACTGATGAATGTGGATTGGAGGTGCCAGTGGTACCTACACAAAATTATCTCTCAATAGGCAATGCTCATAAGTTTAGCCTTCGTAAAAGTCCATCTATAGATAAAGAAGGAAATGTCGATAATTCTGGTACTTATGGAATGGGATGGTTTCCTGGATATGCAATCGACCAAAGGACGGGTAGAAGGTTAAATATCGTTTATGGCGAAGATTCATGGCTCGTAAGTGAAAATGGACACGATATGATGTGGAATCCATCATCAGATGCCGAAGTGGGAAATGAAATACTATTTGGAGGTAAGCACTATATTTATATTATTGGGGATAATCAAAGCTTTTCGAATAATACGAATAACGCTCCTCATTACGACTCGTGTCAGTGGATTTATAATAATTTGCTTGACTATGAAGAAACTGGTACAATAACTAGCCTTCAACGTGCATGGGCATCGGCAATGTGGTGTGCAATTCCTTTGCAAAACCCCGTATTTGATTTTCTTGCTTGTGATGTAAGAATTAAACTTAGAGTCGCAACGCCTTATCATAAGGGAGTGCATGAATTTGTAGTTGAAAATCCAGAAAACAATAATTATCCGGTTTTTCAATTCTCAACTCACGGCTTGCAAGCAGAAACTTCAAATCCAGATGTACTAACCCAAGCACTAGATAAGATTAATATCGTTCCAAACCCATATTATTGGGGTAATCATTATGGAAACTATACTTATGATAAGTATGTGAGGATAATAAATCTTCCAAAAATATGTGAGATTTCTATTTTTAGTGCATCTGGATTGCTAATCAATAGATTGACCAAAAACGATAGTAGTACTTATTACCAGTGGGATATGAAACACAAAAATGGTAATCCTATTGCTAACGGAATGTATTTTATTCACGTTAATGTACCTGGTGTTGGCGAAAAAGTATTAAAATGGTTTGGAAGTTCTTATCAAGAATAGTCTTTTATAAAAAAAACAGCAAGCGTGATAAAAATGTAAAAGCAAAGCACTGAGGTGTCTGACACATGAAAGTAAGGTCAGCCAAAGTGAGAGAAATAATGTGAGTTTTTATCGAAGTGTCTAGTGAATAATGATGTTTTTTATGAATTAACCATATATTTTAAAACTTTTTTCCATTTTTTTATG
>CAYNKH010000070.1:0-14443 GCA_964397745.1 uncultured Bacteroidales bacterium
TAATAATAATCACGATGAAAACAAAAAATTTATTTTTAATAGGAATACTCTCTTTATCATTTATGGCATTAGTATCATGCGGTGCTGATTCAAAGGCGAAAAATGCAGAAACTGAAAAAGAAAATATAAAAACTGTAAAAGTGGTTGCGCTTAGTGAAAAGGAAATAGGTCGAGAAATTGATTATTCTGCGAATCTTCTTGCTAACGAAGAAGTCTATTTTGCTCCAGCAACTCCAGGACGAATAATTAAAATTTATCCAGAAGTTGGCGATAGGGTATCAGCTGGTCAGGTTTTAGTGCAAATGGATCCAACCCAATTAAATACATCTAAATTGCAATTGCAAAGCTTAGAAAAAGATATGGCGAGACTAGATACATTGATATTGTATGGGGGTGTATCGCAGCAGCAATACGACCAAATGAAAACACAACTTGAGGTTACTCGTTCTAATATTGAGTTGTTGGAAACAAATACTGTTATGACTGCACCTTTTTCGGGAGTTGTTACTGCCAAATACTTCGAAAATGGAGAATTATATTCAGGAGCACCAAATACACAGGTTGGAAAAGCTGCGATTGTGGTCTTACAACAAATAAATCCTATTAAAGCTGTAATTAGTGTTTCAGAAAAATATTATCCTGTGATAAAAGAAGGACTTGAAGTAAATTTAGTCTCAGATATTTATCCTGACGAAGTTTTTACGGGTAGAATTAGTTTAGTTCATCCTACCATAAATGCTGCAACAAAAACATTTAATATTGAAATAAAAGTGCCTAATAATAATCAATTATTGCGTCCAGGAATGTATGCAAGAGTAAATCTTGAGTTTGCTAAAGAAACAGCGGTGGTTGTACCAGCAGTTGCTGTTTTACAGCAAATAGGAACTAATCGTAGATATGTTTTTATTCATAAAAATGGAATTGCTAAGAAAATAGAAGTTGAAGTAGGTAAAAGATTTGACGACCAGATTGAAATTATCTCTAATAGCATTAAACTTGGTGATGAGTTAATTGTTTCGGGGCACAGCAATTTGGTTGACGAGGCAAAAGTGAGTGTTGTAAAATAATGAATGTTAAAAAACTAATGATATGAGTATTTATAAAAGTGCCGTACAAAAGCCAATAACAACCTTAATGGTTTTTGTTGCCCTTGTTATTTTTGGCATATTTTCGCTAACAAAATTGCCCGTTGACCTGTATCCTGAACTTGAATTTCCTGCTATTACCGTAATGACAATTTATCCTGGAGCAAATTCAAGTGAAATCGAAACTAACGTAACAAAACCTATTGAACAAACTTTAAATACACTTGATAATTTAAAGGAGATTACCTCTGTTTCGCGTGATAATATGTCGATTGTAACCCTTGAGTTTGAGTGGGAAACTAATTTAGATGAGGGAGCAAATGATGTGCGAAATGCACTTGAATTAATAAAAAACAATCTTCCCGACGACATTGATAGCCCAGTAATATTTAAGTTTAACTCTTCGCTTATGCCCATACTTTTTTATGCTATTACTGCAGATCAAAGTTACGAGGGAATTGAGAAAATAATTGAAGATAAAGTTGTTAATAGGCTTAATAGAATAGAAGGTATTGGAACAATCGGATTGTCTGGTTTACCAACTCGTACAATTTATGTTGAAGTAGATCCTGTTAGACTTGAATCTTACGGTCTGTCTGTTGAAATGATAGGAGGCATTATTCAGGCAGAGAATATGAACTTGCCAGCTGGTAATGTTAAAATGGGCCAAATGGACTATCAGCTTAAAGTACATGGCGAATTTGTGCAAAGCGAACAAATAGAAAATATAATCCTTGGTACTTTTAATGGTCAAAGTATTAAAATAAAGGATGTTGCTTATGTGCAAGATTCAATTAAGGATATGACTGTTGATGAGAAAATTAACGGAGAAACAGGAATTCGTATGTTTGTTCAAAAACAGTCAGGAGCAAATACCGTGCGAATTGCTAAAGAGGTTAACAATCAATTGGAAGACATAAAAAAAACTTTGCCACCAGACGTTAATATAGTGCCAATTATGGACTCCTCGGAGTTTATATCAGATTCAATTAGTAATCTTACCGAAACACTAATGTATGCGTTTCTATTTGTGATACTAGTCGTATTATTCTTTTTAGGACGTTGGAGGGCTACATTTATTATTGTTTTGACAATTCCAATTTCGCTTATCGTTTCATTTATATTTTTGAATTTGTCAGGAGGATCCATAAATATTATATCCTTGACTTCTTTATCAATTGCAATAGGGATGGTGGTTGATGATGCAATTGTTGTACTTGAAAATATTACTAAACATATTGAGAGGGGGGCTAGCCCGAGAGAGGCTGCAATTTATGGAACTAACGAAGTGTGGCTTGCAGTAGTTGTAACAACTTTAGTTGTAGTCGCAGTGTTTTTTCCTTTAACTTTAGTCTCAGGTATGACAGGTGTTTTGTTCCGACAATTAGGTTGGATAGTAACAATTACTATTATTACCTCTACATTAGCAGCTATTTCGCTTACGCCGATGCTTAGTTCCAGACTTCTTAAAATTAGTAAACCTCGTAAAGGAAAGTTTAGTTATGATAAAACAATTAAAGTCTTTTTAGATAAATTAGATAATTTGTATGAAAAAATAATTAGACGAGTTTTGAATAGAAAGGTAACAGCATTAATCGTTTCGTTGGTAATATTTATAGGAACATTATCCATTGTTACACTTATTGGAACCGAATTTATCCCAGAAGCTGACGAAAGTCGTGTCTCGGCAACAATTGAGCTTCAAACTGGCTTAAGAGTCGAAGAAACCAAGAAAATAGCTCGTTATATAGAGAGTGTTGTTCATGAAAAATATCCAGAGACAATTATGGTGTCCACCTCATCTGGCTCTGACGATAGTGGAGGTTTTGCATCACTTTTTGGAGCTTCAGGTTCTCATATTATAGATATATCAATTAAACTAGTTGATGTAAAAGATAGAAACCGTTCTTGCTGGGAAATAGGAGATGATTTAAGACAAGAATTGGACAAAATACCTGAGGTTATTGATTACAAAGTTTCTTATGGAGGAGGAATGGGAGGGGACAATAATGTGGCAGTCGAAATATATGGATATGATTTTGATGCTACAAATCTTATAGCTGAAGAAGTGTTTGCTAAAATAAATAATATCGAAACTGCTCGTGATGTCCAAATTAGTCGTGATGACGAAAAACCTGAATTAGAGTTAGTTCTTGATCGTGAGAAGTTAGCAATGCATGGACTAAATACTGCGACAGTTTCTTTAGCACTGAGAAACAGAGTCTCAGGATTAATTGCTTCGAAATTTCGCGAAGATGGAGAAGAATATGACATTGTTGTTAGGTTTGCAGAACAACACCGAAGCTCTATTAGTAGTATTGAGGATATTATTGTAATAAATCAAGAAGGTCAAAAAGTACGATTAGGAGATGTGGGAGAAGTTGTAGAAACTTGGTTGCCGCCTAATATAGATCACAAAAAGCGTGAACGTATTGTTTCCGTTTCAGCAACACCGTATAACTCATCATTGGGCGATTTGGCAACTGAAATTAAAAAAATTGTTGCAGATGTTGAAGTTCCTAATGGTGTACTTATTGATGTAGGTGGAACTTATGAGGATCAGCAAGAATCATTTATGGATTTAGGAATGTTACTCGCATTAGCTTTAATATTGGTATATATTGTGATGGCTTCGCAGTTTGAATCGTTTAAAACTCCACTAATTATTATGTTCTCAATACCATTCTCATTCTCTGGTGTTGTACTGGCTCTTTGGATCACCGGTACCAATCTTAGTATTATTGCGGCTTTAGGGGCAATATTGTTGGTAGGTATTGTTGTGAAAAATGCAATTGTACTTGTTGATTATATTAATCTTATGAGAGATAGAGGATATCAACTCTATGAAGCAATTGCATTATCAGGAAAATCAAGATTGAGACCTGTACTTATGACAGCATTGACAACTGGATTAGGAATGTTGCCCCTAGCTTTAAGTACTGGTGAAGGTGCAGAAATTTGGAGTCCAATGGGAATATCGGTTATCGGTGGCTTAGTCTTTTCTACAATACTCACGCTTATTGTTGTGCCAGTAATTTATGCAATTTTTGAAAAATCAGGAGAAAGAAAGAAACATAAACAGGCGTATCGTGAAGAATTTAGTTTTATGGATGATATTTAAAAATCGTTTAAAAAAAATAATAGTAAAATTGAAGATGACCAAAATAATTAGCATAAAACATAGAACATGGAACAGCATAATTTCATGTTTTATGTTAATGCTTTTTTAATAGGATAGAAATTATTAGATAACTGCAAATTATTAAAACTTAAAAAACATGAAGGCAATATTTATAATATTTAATCAAGCTTTAACCGAAAAAGTAGAGTATATGCTTGATGTTCTTGAAGTGCGTGGTTTTTCGCAATGGGAAGGAATTCAAGGTAGAGGAACTAAGGACGGAGACCCACATTATGGTACGCATACTTGGCCCGAAATTAATACTGGAACTATCGTAGTGGTCGAAGACGATAAAGTTGATATTATTCTCGAAAAAATTAAGAGAATTGACGAAATTAACGAGCAAGTAGGTATTAGAGCTTTTGTTTGGGATATCGAAAGAACAGTGTAGAACCTAAACGAGTCAAAAAAAACGTCCACTAATTACACGAATTTGTTTTTCTCCCTTTTCTTTGTGCCCTTCGTGTTTCTTTTGTGTCCACTTCGACTGACCACAAGTCGTCGCAAGCTCCTCGGGGAATCGGTCCTCCCATATTTTTTAGTACAAAACCCACATCTCAAATTGCAATAAATAGTAAAGATTCCACGAGGGAGGAACGTCCGAAGTGGTCTTTCCTGTTGCTTTGTAATGTTTTGAAAACTTGAAGTGAGCAACTTGAAGTGAGCCTGCCTGCACTGAGTAACGCCGAAGTGCCGAGTTAAGCCAACGACAAGTCCCTACTCTTCAAATTATTTATCTAAAAATATAGTTGTAATAAAAATTATTATTAAATTTGCACATTATACCTGTCGGTATAATACCAATTGGTATAATTGTAAATATTTATTATGAAACGTTCTCCTTTTATTTACGGTAACACTGTGTCTTCTGAATCTTTTACTAATCGAGAAGATGAAATTAAGAAATTATATAGTAATCTAGTTCATGGAATTAATACAAGTATTATTTCGCCAAGAAGATGGGGAAAATCATCTTTAGTTGAAAAAGTTATTTTTGATATAAACAAAAATGAAGTCAATTATAAAACTGTGATTATAGATTTGTTTTCTGTTAGTAGCGAAGAAGAGTTTTTAGAAACTTTTGCTCGAGAAATAATTAAAGCCTCATCGTCAAAATTTGAAGATTGGATTAATAGTAGTAAATATTTCTTTAAAAATCTCATTCCTCAGATTAGTATAGGAGTAGATCCAACCACAGATTTTAGTTTAAGTTTTAATTGGAATGAAATAAAAAAACATAGTGCTGAAATTCTTAATTTACCTGAAATCATTGCAAATAAAAAATCAATAAATTTCATTATTTGTTTAGATGAATTCCAAAACTTAGCTAGATTTACAGATTATAAAAATTTTGAAAAGAAAATGCGTTCTGTCTGGCAAAGACATAAAAATGTAACATACTGCCTTTATGGAAGTAAAAGACACATGATGTCTGAAATTTTTGATAATCCTTCAAAGCCATTTTATCGTTTTGGGGATATTATGATTTTATCTAAAATAAAAACAGAAAAATGGACTAATTTTATTGTTACTAGTTTTAAAAATACTGGAAAATCTATTAGTGAGAATCTTGCGACTTCTATTCCTCAATTAATGGAAAACCATTCTTGGTATGTACAACAATTATCTCATTATACTTGGAATAATACCAACAAAATAGCAACGCAATTAGATATAGATGATGCTTTAAATGAATTACTTCAAGCAAATTCGCCTCTTTATCAAAAACAAATTGAAATTATTAGTACTACACAATTAAATTTATTAAAAGCGATATTAAATAAAGAAGAACAATTCACAAGTACTCAAGTGATGGATAAATATAGATTAGGCACTCCAAATAATGTAAGTAAAAATAAAACCAAACTAATAAATGATGATATAATACAAGATTTTGAAGGCTTGCTTGAATTTGTTGACCCCGCTTTTAAAATATGGTTTAATAAATTTTCTTCGTAAACCAATAATCCAGTTCCGTCAGGGTGGTCTTTCCTGTTGCTTTGTAATGTTTTGAAAACTTGGAGTGAGCTACTTGTTCTGAGCGGAGCCTAAGTAAGCGAACGAGTAAGCAGCACATAACCTATGCTGAAGATATACTTATCCTACATTTTTAAACTTCATAATTGCACTCTTATCAAGCTTTGCTTCGGCATAAGCTCTGTCAACTTTAAATTCCTTGATGTTTTCTGATGGCATGTTAAACATGGCTTCTAACATTATTGATTCACAGATAGAACGCAAACCACGAGCTCCAAGTTTAAACGAAATAGCTTGATCCACTATAAATTCTAAAGCATCATCTTTAAAAACAAGCTTTATTTTATCCATTTTAAACAACTTTTCATATTGTTTAATAATAGAGTTTTTAGGCTCGGTTAAAATTCGTTTAAGTGCGTCTCTATCAAGTGGTTCTAAATGAGTAAGAACAGGCAAACGGCCAACAATTTCGGGGATTAATCCAAACTTACGAATATCATCAGGAACAATATATTGCAAAAGATTTTCTTTATCAATTTGTGCTTGAATTTTGTGTGAACCATATCCAACAACCTGAGTATTCATTCGTTTTGCAATTACTCTTTTTATTCCTTCGAATGCTCCACCGCATACAAACAATATGTTTTTTGTATTAACAGCAATCATTTTTTGGTCAGGATGTTTGCGACCACCTTGTGGTGGAACGTTTACAACCGAGCCTTCTAATAGCTTTAATAAACCTTGTTGCACACCTTCGCCTGAAACATCTCTGGTTATGCTGGGGTTATCACCTTTACGAGCAATTTTATCAATTTCGTCAATAAATACTATGCCTCTTTCGGCAGCTTCAACATTGTAGTCAGCAGCCTGTAATAACCTTGTGAGTAAACTTTCGATATCCTCTCCAACATAGCCTGCTTCGGTAAGTATCGTGGCATCGACAATTGCAAAAGGAACATGAAGCATTTTTGCTATTGTACGTGCAAGTAGAGTTTTTCCTGTTCCTGTTTCGCCAACCATTATGATATTTGATTTTTCAATATCAACATCATCTTTTGTAGTAGGTTGCGACAATCTTTTATAGTGATTGTAAACTGCTACTGATAATACTTTTTTAGCATGTTCTTGACCAATTACATATTGATCGATAAATTCTTTTATTTGTTTAGGTTTAAGGAGTTTAATATCGCCAATCGAAAAAGTATCTGATGACTTTTTATCCTCCATTAGTAATTCGTATCCACGCTCAATGCACTCATCACACACATGACCATCTACGCCAGTGAACAGCATATTAACTTCTATCTCTTTTCTTCCACAGAGAGAACATTTATCCATTATTATTTACTTGTTTTTTTTATGTCGCGATATAAAATTTCGTCAATCATTCCGTAAGACTTTGCTTCGGCTGCTGTCATCCAGTAATCTCTATCAGAATCTTTCTCAACCTGTTTAAAAGTTTTTCCCGAATGATCCGAGATTATCTCATATAATTCTTTTCGCAGTGTTACAATTTGTTTTGTTGTAATCTCAATATCAGCTGCTTGCCCTTGTGCTCCACCCATTGGTTGATGAATCATTACACGTGAGTGTTTTAGTGCTGAGCGTTTTCCTTTTGCTCCAGCACAGAGCAATACGGCTCCCATCGAAGCTGCCATTCCAGTACAAATTGTGGCTATGTCAGAACTGATATATTGCATTGTGTCGTAAATACCTAATCCAGCATAAACCGATCCACCAGGAGTGTTAAAATATATCTGAATATCTTTGTTTGGATCATTACTTTCAAGAAACAGCAATTGAGCTTGTATGATATTGGCAACATAATCGTCTATCGGAAGCCCTAAAAAAATAATTCTATCCATCATCAAGCGTGAAAATACATCCATTGAGGCAATGTTAAGTGAACGCTCCTCAATAATAGTTGGAGAGATGTAATTGTTGTAAATACTGGTGTATTGATCAAATACTAAACTATTTATGCCGCGATGACGGGTTGCATATTTTCTAAACTCGTTATTGTCCATTTTTGCAAATTTTAATTTTAATAGCCAACAAAAATACAATATTATTTGTGATTTCTTACAAAACAAATACAAATTATTCGCTATCAATTTAATTTGCAGGAATAATTATTTATTTAATTTACAAAAACTGCTAAAATAGATTTTTAGTTATACATATTTTTTATTAGTTTTGAAAAAAAATCTAAAATTATGGCAAACAAATTATTTGATTTAATCGAATCTGGTGTTATTACTGGCGATGATGTTAAAATAGTATTTAATCATGCTAAAGAAAACGGATATGCACTACCTGCAGTAAATGTTGTTAGTACAGACTCTGTTAATGCTGTACTCGAAGCTGCAAAAGAGGTTAATTCTCCTGTTATTGTTCAATTATCAAATGGAGGAGCAGCTTTTTATGCTGGGAAAGGATTATCTAATGATGAGCAGCAAGCAGCAATAGCAGGAGCAATATGTGCAGCCCAACATGTACACCAATTAGCCGAAATGTATGGTGTGGCGGTTATTTTACATACCGACCATGCAGCCAAAAAACTATTGCCTTGGATAGACGGTTTATTAGATGCTGGTGAAATGTTTTACGAAGAGTTTGGTAAGCCTTTGTTCTCATCTCACATGCTCGATTTATCCGAAGAATCAATCGAAGATAATATTGAGATAAGTAAAAAATATCTCGAAAGAATGAGTAGAATTGATATGACTTTAGAAATAGAATTGGGAATTACAGGTGGGGAGGAAGATGGTGTTGATAATACAGAAATAGATAATTCAAAACTTTACACTCAACCCGAAGAGGTCGCTTATGCTTACGAAGAATTGATGAAAATTTCTAATAATTTTACAATTGCTGCTTCTTTTGGTAATGTTCATGGAGTATATAAACCTGGAAACGTTAATTTACAGCCTATTATTTTGAAAAACTCACAAGAGTTTATTCAAAAGAAATTTAACACTAACAAAAATCCTGTAAACTTCGTTTTTCATGGTGGCTCAGGCTCAAGTCTCGAAGAAATTCGTGAGGCAATTGGGTATGGCGTGATAAAAATGAATATTGATACAGATACTCAATGGGCTTTTTGGGATGGAATACGAAAATATTATATTGCTAATGAAGCTTATTTGCAAGGACAAATTGGTAATCCAGATGGCAAAGATAAACCAAATAAAAAAAATTATGACCCACGTGTATGGTTACGCGAAGGCGAAAAGTCAATGATTGATAGAATTAAAATTGCATTTTCAGATTTGAATTGTATTGATAAATTATAAAAGTGAAGCGATATAGCCTAGGTTTAAATAAGAATATCTGAGAAATACGGTTGTCGGATATTTTGAGCAGACAATAATAGAATAAAATATGGCAATAAAACAGCGAGATGGATTTTCTGGAAAATTTGGTGTAATTGCTGCCGCAGCTGGCTCGGCTGTGGGACTTGGGAATATATGGAGATTCCCTTATGTTACTGGTGAAAACGGGGGAGGAGCATTTTTGTTACTTTATGTGTTTTTTATTATTGTTATTGGAGTTCCTGTAATGATGAGCGAATTTGTTATCGGTCGTCGTTCGCAAAGTAATGCTTTTGGAGCTTTCCGAAAACTTTCGCCAGGCAGTGCATGGTGGATAATTGGACTTATGGGTATTGTGGCTGCTTTTGTGATATTATCTTTTTATAGTACGGTTGCAGGCTGGACATTAGAGTATGTATATCAGGCTTTTTCTGGGAATTTTGCTGGTAAGGATATAAATCAACTTAATTCAGATTTTGCAAACTTTACTGCAGGTAGTTGGCGACCATTGATGTGGCAAATGATTTTTATGGTACTTACGGCAGGTGTAGTATTTGCTGGTGTGCAAAAAGGAATAGAAAAATATACGAAAATCCTTATGCCTGTTCTTCTCGTTATGATAATTGCAATTTGTATTAGAAGCGTTACTTTACCTGGAGCAGAAAAAGGACTAAGATTTTTATTTGAACCAGATTTCTCAAAATTGAGTTTGCAAGGAGTTTTAACCGCTCTTGGGCAAGCTGCTTTCTCGCTTAGCATAGGAATGGGAGCATTAATCACTTATGGCTCTTATGTGAGAAAAGATACTCCTTTATTATCCACGGCTGTTCAAGTGGCTACTACCGATACGATTATAGCAATTTTAAGTGGAGTTATGATTTTTCCTGCTTTAATGGCTCTAGGACAAGACCCCGCCGCTGGACCAGGATTAGTATTTGTTACATTACCCGGTATTTTTCAGGCAATGCCTGGAGGTTTTTATTTTGCAATTGCATTTTTTGTTCTTTTATCTGTTGCTGCTCTCACAAGTACTATCTCTGTTCTCGAAGTAGTTGTAGCATTTTTAATAGAAGAGAAAAAAATGAGCAGAGCTAAAGCAACTGCTCTCGGAGCTATAGCAATCTCAATTATTGGGGTTTTTTGTACTCTTTCTTTCGGACCTCTAAAAGATTTTAAAATATTTGATAAAACTGTGTTCGATTTGATGGATTATTTAGCGGCTAATGTTTTTCTTACTTTCGGAGCCTTATTAATTGTAATTTATACTGGATGGAAATTAGGTAAATCGAACTTTGTTGATGAAATAAACCAGGCAGCAACAATCCCAAAATTTATATCATCAAGTATTGTTTTTATAATTAAATATATAGCACCCGTAGCTATTGGTGCGGTTGCAATAGGAGCATTTTTTATTGACGGACTAACTTAATATTATGACTGAAATACTTAGTTCAGTAATTAAAGCATATAACGAATATGTAGGAGGCTATCTTATACTTGCTTTACTTATCCCTACAGGGTTGTTTTTTACTTTTTACTTAAGATTTTTACAGATATCTAAGTTTAGACATGCTATACAAATTGTAGTAGGAAAATTTTCAACAAAAAAAACCAAAGGAGATGTATCTTCCTTTAAAGCATTAACAACCGCTTTGTCGGCAACAGTTGGAACAGGAAATATTGTTGGGGTTGCTCTTGCTATACACTGGGGTGGACCAGGTGCAATATTTTGGATTTGGGTTGTTGGGTTTCTTGGAATGATGCTTAAAATGGTTGAGTGTACGCTGGCACAAAAATATAGAATTGTAAATTCGGACGGGTCTATTTCGGGAGGGCCAATGTATTATATGGAACATGGCTTAAAACAAAAACTTGGAAAGTTTGCTAAGGTGCTAGCAATTATATTTTCGCTTGCTGCAATTCTTTGTTCTTTTGGTACTGGAAACATGGCTCAGGCAAACTCAATGGCGGATGCTCTTAATTCTAGTTATGGAGTGCCTTTGTGGATCTCTGCTATCATTATTACATCATTGGTGTTATTGATAATTGTAGGTGGTCTAAAACGAATAGCCGAAGTTACTTCTAAGTTGGTGCCACTTATGGCGATTGCTTATTTTATTGCTGCTGTTATTGTGATAGTCGTTTTTATAGAGGCAGTACCCGGAGCCTTCAAGTTGATTATCACAGATGCGTTTACTGGAACTGCGGCAACTGGAGGTTTTCTTGGTTCAACATTTATTATGACTCTAACATGGGGAGTGAGACGTGGGCTTTTCTCAAATGAGGCTGGACAAGGATCCGCTCCAATTGCTCACGCTGCTGCAAAAACAGAACACCCAATGCAAGAAGGACTTGTTGCCTCGCTAGAACCATTAGTGGACACTATTATAATTTGTACTCTTACCGCCTTAGTTATTATTGTAACTGGTGCATGGACGGCTCACGACACCGCTGGTGTGAGCATGACTATTCTTGGCTTTGAAACTGGACTTAGAGAAATCGGGCTAGGCTGGATTGCTAAACATGTAGTAAGCATAGGATTATTGCTTTTTGCGTTCTCCACAATAATTGCTTGGTCATATTATGGTAACAGAGCTGTGCAATATATTTGGGGAGATAAAGCAATAAAACCATATTATTTTATGTATGGAGCATTCGTTTTTCTTGGTTGTGTCTGGGGTTTAGAGCTTGTTTGGAATTTTGTCGATATGGTTATTACTTTTATGACTATTCCTAATCTTATTGCAATTGTATTACTTGCTCCAATAATGAAAAAAGAAGCAGATAATTATTTTTCTTTTATCAAAAAGGAATATAAAACAAATCAAAAATAAATAATGCAATTTAATGAAGGGTTTTATAAAAGAATATTTTAATTTCTCGAAACGTGAACGCAACGGAATTATAGTCCTCCTAATTATTCTTATAATAATTGTCTCGTCTAGAATTATAGTAAATAACACAAAACATAATAAACGTGTCGATTTTACCGAATTCGAGAAAGATATTGACAGATTTATTTCTTATCAAACCCCCGATTTTTCAAAAACACCCCTAAGTTTTGACCCAAATACCGCCGATGCCAACCAATTACTTAGTTTAGGACTTTCGCCACGTTCGGTTAATGGTATTATGCAATATCGCGAAAAAGATTGGAAGTTTTATAAACCTGAAGATATTTTAAGGGTTAAAGATTTGACGGAAGAGGAATTTGAACATATTAAAGAATTTATTAATATTCCTAAAAAATCATACTCAAAAAATTATAAGTATCAATATCCTGATAAAAACGAAACAGTAAAAGAGCATGAATTGTTTTATTTTGACCCTAATACTGCCTCAAAAGAGGAGTTTTTAAGTTTAGGATTTTTAGACTGGCAAAGTAATAATATTATTAAATATAGAGATAGTGGAGGATATTTTGCGGAGGCAAATGATATTGAAAAGATTTATGGATTAGACCCCGATTTTGTTGATAAACTTAAACCTTATGTGAAAATAGACTCTGTATTCAAAGAAAAAACAAATATTAGCAACGAAAATATTAGTATTGAATTAAATATTGCTAACGCAATAGAATTACAAAAACTAAGCGGAATTGGACCTTCTTATTCTAAAAGGATAATCGAATATCGCGATAAACTTGGCGGTTTTATTAATGTTGAGCAGCTTATGGAAGTTTATGGTTTTACTAATGAACTCTACGAATCTGTAAAAAACAGTTTTATTATTGACACATCAAATATCAAAAAAATAAATATTAATACAGCCAAATATGTGGATTTAATAAGCCATCCATATATAAACCAAGAAATCACGAAAAGCATTCTTAACTATCGCAAATTTGCTGGCGAGATAAAAACTCTTGAGGAACTTGTTGCACAGAAAGCAATTAATCAGGCAGTTCTTGATAAAATTTATCCTTATATTAAAACAAAATGATAGAAAAACTCTCAAAAATAAAAAGTAAACTTATATCGTCCTTGTCCTCAAAAAAGTACAGAAACGAAAATAAACTTTTTATTGCCGAAGGAATAAAAATCTTATTAGAAGCTGTCAAAACAGATTGTAAAATTAAATTTGTTGTTTATAATCAAGACAAAGAATTGCCAATTGACTCAGAGCATTACGAGGTTTTTACAACTGATGATATCGGAATGAAAAGAATATCAAATCTAAAATCTGCTCCAGGAGTTTTAACTATTATGGAAATACCTGATTATAAACTCGATATTGAAGATTTGAAATCAAAACTTACAATGGCGGTTGATGACATTCAAGATCCTGGTAATCTTGGGACTATGCTGCGTATTTGCGATTGGTTTGGAATAGAAAATCTTATTTGCTCAAAAAATTCAGCAGATGTTTATAATCCTAAAGTTATACAAGCAAGCATGGGAGCATTTTTAAGAGTTAAAGTACATTATGTTGATTTGCCTGAATTTATTAAAAACTACAAACTTACTACCGCCCAAAAGACGTATGGAACTTTTCTCGAAGGCGATAGTATTTACAAAACTAAATTATCTAAAGATGCACTGTTTGTTATGGGCAACGAAGGAAGTGGAATTTCTGACGAAATCACTGAGTTTTTGGATGAAAAGATTTTTATCCCACCATACCATACCACAGAACAACATACTGAATCTCTCAACATCTCAGTTGCCGCTGCAATAATTAGTAGTGAGTTTAGACGAAAGTAATATAAAACAGTATTTTCTGCATTATGTCCACAGGCTCAGAACTACTAATTTATTCGCAAACCAGCAATCTCCAGATTTAAAAATCAACCCTAAATTTGCAGTCGAATTTTGGCTATACATTACCGACCAAAACAAATCAAATCTTATTTCTGCTAATAAATTCGAGGCAATTTAAACGTCAGT
>CAYNKH010000071.1:0-14410 GCA_964397745.1 uncultured Bacteroidales bacterium
AGTAAAAAAACAAAAAGTAAACAATTAAAAATTAATATCATGAATTTAAGAAACAGAGTAATACTTATAGGTGAGGTTGTGGCAGAACCAATATACAGAGAATTTATGACTGGAAAAAGTCTAACAAGATTTTCTGTTAAAACAGTTGACACCTTCAAACGGGATAAGGAAGTAGTTAAAGAAACCATGTGGCACAATGTTGCAGCATGGAATGAAACATCTCAAATAGCGAAGAAAAAACTTTTTGCCGGCTGTGAGGTTGTTGTTGACGGTCATCTTGTTAACAGGAAATATACTGATAAAACAGGTGTAATTCGTTTTGTTACAGAGGTTGTTGCAGATACGATATTACCGCAAACGGCAAACACTAACAATTATCAAATGGTAAAAAGAGCCTAAATCCAATAAAAAACTCCGTTACATTTGTGCAACGGAGTTTTTTTATTATTAAAATTTATAATCATTTTCTTCTAAGAGATAATCTGCAACTCTTCGTCTTGCATCTTTTACGTTCACACCTTCGACACAAGCAAGTTCTTTCATAGCCTTATACATTTTATCGGCCATTTCGCCTTCTTCCATTGAGTAAACAGCATCCATTGCATTCTTAGAAACAATTGCCGCGGCATCAAAAACAAAAACAGCAAGCATATCTTTATAAATGTCGAGGTTTTGTTTTAGATTATTGTCTGCTAATTTTTTAATTCTGAGAGCAAGCGATTCGGCAGTATATACTTGTATCATAATATCACTTATATTATTGATAACTTCTTGTTCGTGGAGCATTGTTTTTCCAAACTTCTCAGAAACAGTATGTATAAGAATAAGTGCAGCTTTTTTAAAGTTTCTTATATATCTTAATTTTTGATCAAAAAATGATTCTCCGTCGATTTTGTTTTCACGACAATTATCCATTTTTAGATATAAATCTTCGGCAACACCTTTCATATCGAAGTCCCCTTTCATTCCACGTTTAATAGCCGTTTCAACCAATAATAGGCGATTTATTTCATTTGTTCCTTCAAAGATTCTATTAATTCTTGAGTCGCGATAAGATTTATCTGTTCCCATTTCGGCAGAATATCCCATTCCACCATGAATCTGCACAGCCTCATCAACAACAAAATCAAGAACTTCGGAGCCATAGACTTTAAGCAAAGCAGCTTCTACTGCATAGTGTCCAATTGCATCAACAGAAGCAAGTCCTTTATCCATACCACTAGCTTTAAGCTCTGTCATCATATCATCAATATCACTGCTAACTCTATAAATTGATGATTCGAGTGCAAAAGTTCTTATAGCCTGCTCGGCAATTTTATGTTTAATTGCTCCAAAACTGGCAATTAAAACGCCAAATTGTTTGCGTTCGTTAGCATATTTAATAGAATCGCTAGTTGATTTTTTAGATGCTCCAATAACATTAGCACCTAATTTAACACGCCCCATGTGCAGGATATTCAAAGCAATACGGAATCCCATACCACCACGACCAATCAAGTTTTCGACAGGTACTTTTACATCATTATAATAAATTTGAGCCGTGGAAGAACCTTTTATTCCCATTTTATGTTCATCTGGTCCAATTACAACACCTTCCATATCATGCTCAACAATAAAAGCACTCAACACTCTGTCCTTTGCAATCTTTGCAAAAACAACATGAGTATTAGCAAATCCGGCATTTGTAATCCACATTTTTTGTCCATTAAGAATATAATGTTTTCCATCTTCGGATAAAATAGCATTACTTTTACCAGAGTTTGCATCCGATCCAGCATTTGGCTCAGTTAAACAATAAGCACCAATAAACTCACCACTTGCAAGTTTTGTTACATATTTTTGTCTTTGTTCTTCGTTACCATAATACATAATTGGCAATGTCCCAATTCCAGTCGATGCCATAAATGCCACAGAAAAAGAGTAACCTGCACCAATGTTTTCAGCAGCTAACATTTGAGTTACAAACGACTGCTCAAATCCTCCATATTCTTCAGGTATTGCAATCCCCATTAAACCAAGCTCACCAGCTTTTCTAACAGTTTGTGCCATTAACTCACGGTCTCCTTTATCTAACTCATCAGCAATAGGATAAACCTCAGTTTCAATAAAATCTTTAATTGTTTGAGCAATCATCATTTGCTCCTCATTGTATTCCTCTGGGATAAAAACATCTGCAGAATTTGTTTCTTTAATAAGGAATTCACCACTTTTTAGGTTCTTCATATTATTTGTTTTTTAGTTTAATTCTGATTTAATATTATGCAAAAATAGAAAATATTTTCAAATAGGGTTTTATTATATTAAAATTCCACTTTTTATGATTACCCAACATTAATTTATTTTATTAATTACAGAACAAATATCACATGCCACAACACCAGCGGTTTCGGTTCTCAACCTACTATCTCCAAGTGAAACTGGGACAAAACCGACTTCTTTTGCCTTTTGTATTTCATCAGAATTAAAATCACCTTCTGGTCCTATAAGGATTATTACGCTTTCATTTTTATTTATCAAATTTCCCAAATAATTTTTATCCAAACCATCCTCACAATGAGCGATAAATTTTTGATCATAATCAAAGCTTTGTAAGATAAATTTTGCAAAATCAACTTGCTCGTTAATCTTGGGATGGTAAGCCTTTTGCGATTGTTTCATTGCTGCTTCTGCAATTCTGTTTAACCTATCAAGCTTAATAAATTTTCTTTCTGAATTTTTACAAATTATAAGACTTATTTCATCAATCCCTATTTCAGTTGCTTTTTCAATAAACCACTCAAAACGATTATTGCTTTTTGTGGGAGCAATAGCTATATGAATCATATATTCTCTTTTTCCATAATCAGCTATAATCTCTATAATTTTTAAAACAGTCTTTTTCTGATGTGTTTCGACTATCTTTGTTCGGCACATGTTTCCATTTCCGTCTGTAAGATAAATCTCGTCTCCTTTACTCAAACGTAGTACTTTTGTGCAGTGTTTGGACTCTTCTTCGTTGAGAACATGAAAATCTCCAGATATTTGTGGCTCGTAAAATAAACGCATGTTTTTTTTGTAAAATTAAAATAAAATTAATTTCTTACAAAACAATAATTTATTATGTGTATTTGCAATAGTATTACAATTTTACATAAAATGTTTATTAATTCAAATTGAAGATAGTTTCAGCCAACTATATTGTAATGAGAGGAGAAGTGAGGCGAGCGATTCAGTACAATGCCCTGGCTTTATATTGAATCAAATCTGCTAATTTATTTTAGCTGTTTTTTCGAGTTATGATGATTTTATTTACAAGCACTAAATATGACAAAGAATTATTTACTATTTTTACACAAAAAAACTATGCACATATCAGAAACAACTTATACTGGAAATCTGCGAACTGAAAATAAGCATTTACGTTCGGGGCAAGTAATTATTACTGATGCTCCAATTGACAATAAAGGTAAAGGTGAGGCTTTCTCTCCAACAGATTTAGTGGCAACAGGACTTTGTAATTGTATTTTAACAATAATGGGAATTACTGCACAAGAACACGGTTTTTCTATCGATAGGGCGACAGGCAAAACAACAAAAATTATGGCACAGCTACCATTAAGAAGAATCGATGAAATAAAAATCGAATATGATTTTTCGATGTGCAGATTAACCGAAAAGCAACAAATGTTGATAAGAAAAGTACCTTCTTTATGTCCTGTTTCCCTTAGCTTAAGCAAAGAAGTAAAACAGACTATTGCATTTCAATTCTAAAATATAATAAATAAAAACACTATGGAAATAAATATCAAATCGGGCATCGAAGCTTACGAAGAAAAAACTGTAAGTTACGATGATACAGCAGCAAAATATGGTAGCGGTCTTGTTGAGGTTTTTGCTACTCCAGCTATGATTGCAATGATGGAAAAAACATGTCTAAATTCTGTTCTGCCATTTTTACCAGATGGGTTTACAAGTGTAGGAACAAAAGTTGACATAACACATACCAAAGCAACACCTATTGGAATGAGAGTCTTTTGCAAATCTAAATTAATTGAGATTGATCGCAAGAGGTTAATTTTTGAAGTAATAGCTTCGGATGAAAAGGGCGAAATTGGACGAGGGCAGCATGAACGCTTCATTGTCAATCTCGATAAATTTATGGCAAATATTTAAACTTAGAGTTTGTAAACAAGAAAAACATAATTACCAAAAAATAAAACTTGAAATTTATAATAAGTATTTCCGTATATTGCGAAAAATTTCATGTCCATAATTAACAAAGTGAGATTAGTAGAACATTTGTTCGCTCAACTCAATAAAGAAATCCAAACATTCCAATTACAGACACAATTAGACTGCGTAAGCAACTGCGGAAAATGTTGCAATAAAACTGATATAGAGGCTTCTCCATTAGAGTTTTTACCGTGGGCATTTCAAGTTTATTTGGATGGCAGATCTCAAGAAGTTCTTGTAAAATTAAACAGCAACCACGACAGCGAATGTTTTCTATTCAATCATTTATCAATAATAGATAAGGGCATCGGAAACTGCTTTGATTATTATCACAGAGGGCTTATTTGCCGCCTTTTTGGCAATTCGGCTATCTAAAACAAACATGGAAACCTACAACTACTCACTTGCCGAATTATTAAAGACCATAATCCAGAAAATTTCAAACGAATTTCATCTGAAATTAATACTAAGAAACATATTCCTGTTTGTACCGACTATTATATGAGACTAATGCAAATAGACTTCAACTTAGGAAATATTATTGTCCCTATCAACCAAGCTATGAAAATGGCAATTGAAGAAGTGTTAAACTATTATTCGTATCATCCATCTGATAGTGATTTGAGATATTCTGCGTAAAGCTTTGGGTGTGAAAAGTGGAGAGTTGTGTTTTACGAATACTTGGTAAACATAAATCGCTAAATTTATCAACAAAAATATTTGATGCTGATTATGGTAAAATAATTGTTAGTTTTATAGCGAACAATTATAATAATATTACACTAACAGACACTACGGAAATCGGAAATAAAATGAAAAAAATATCTGTTTTAATTTTCATGCTGACTTTATTGTTTTTAGAGGCATCCTCGCAAAATAGCAAACCCTTATATAGTGGTGGGATGCTGTTTATTCAACCAGGTTACACCTTAACGCAAAACCCTTATCAGAACATTGAGAGTGTTGGGTTTGGCTTAGGTGGAATATTGAGGTTTTATCCTTTTGACCATTTATGCGTTGGAGTGTCGGGTGGTTCGCAAAAAGCAAAATATAATACTATAGGCTCTGAAAACTCTTATATTACTTTAGGATACGGCGGGTTAATTATGGGCTATACAATGGCAAAGAATAAATATAGGTTTTGTGCATCAATAGGTGTGGCTAGAGGAAAACTAAAAAACCTACATATATCCGAGCAAACAGGAGCAGTGATTAAAGATGCTGCTTTTTATAGCTATGCAGCATGGGTAGCCTACCCACTGCTTAGTTTTGACTATATGTTGACCAAAAAAATATCATTAACATCACAGCTTACAACTTTATCTGCTGTATATAACAAAAATGATTTGTATTTTTGTCCAGTTTTTCAATTGGGAATTCTATTTAACAGGTAATTCTCAAACTAATTATTGAGTAGTAATAAAAAATATATGAAATGATACAAGAAGATCTTTTTAAGAAAATTATAGCTCATAGTAAAGAATACGGGTTTATTTTTCAATCATCAGAATTATACGATGGTTTAAGTGCCGTGTATGATTACGGGCAAAATGGTGTAGAATTAAAAAACAACATCAAAGAGTATTGGTGGAAAGCAATGACACAAATGAACGAGGAGGTTATTGGCATAGATTCAGCAATATTTATGCACCCAACTGTTTGGAAAGCGTCTGGACACGTTGATGCATTTAGCGACCCATTAATTGATAACAAAGATTCAAAAAAACGTTATCGTGCTGATGTCTTAATCGAAGAATTTGTAGAAAAAATTACCGACAAAATCGATAAAGAAGTTAAAAAGGCTCAAAAAAGGTTTGGAGACCAGTTTGACGAACAGCAATTTCTTGAAACAAATCAACGAGTATTAGGTTATCGTCAAAAACAAAAGGAAATAATGGCACAATTTGTTTCGGCTATGGACGAAGACAACCTCGACAAAGTGCGACAATTGATAATCGACTTAGAAATAGCTTGTCCAGTATCAGGTAGCCGTAACTGGACAGAAGTGCGACAATTCAATTTGATGTTTGATACAAAATTGGGCTCCCTATCTGAAGGTGCAAACACAATATATCTGCGCCCCGAAACTGCTCAGGGGATTTTCGTAAATTATCTTAATGTACAAAAAACCAGCAGAAAGCAACTCCCTTTTGGTATAGCACAGATAGGTAAAGCCTTTAGAAATGAAATTGTAGCTCGCCAGTTTATTTTTAGAATGCGTGAATTCGAACAAATGGAAATGCAGTATTTTGTAAAGCCAGGACAAGAGATGGAATGGTTCGAAACTTGGAAAGAACGCCGAATGAAATGGCATCTTGCTATGGGAATTGATTCTCAAAAATACCGTTGGCACGCACACGACAAACTCGCTCATTATGCAAACGCTGCTTTCGATATCGAATTTGAATTCCCGTTTGGCTTTAAAGAACTTGAAGGTGTGCATTCTAGAACAGATTTTGACCTTGCCCAACACGAAAAATTCTCAGGAAAAAAATTAAGATATTTTGATAATGAGACAAAAGAGAGCTATGTACCCTATGTTGTTGAAACATCAATAGGCTTAGATCGGACTTTCTTGTCTATCTTATCGGCTTGCTATAACGAAGAAACTGTGGGGAGCGAAACTCGTGTTGTCTTAAATCTACCAGCAGCACTTGCACCAGTGAAAGCAGCAATTTTACCTCTTGTAAGAAAAGATGGTTTACCAGAGTTGGCATACGAAATATTGGATGAACTAAAGTTTGACATGAATTGCCAATACGAGGCAAAAGACTCAATTGGTAAACGCTATAGACGTCAAGATGCTATTGGCACTCCTTTTTGTATAACTATTGATCATCAAACCATTAAAGACCGAACAGTTACGCTGCGTCACCGCGATACAATGGAGCAAGAAAGAGTTTCTATGCAAGATGTTGCACAAATTGTAAGAGAAAAAGTCGATATGAAAAGCTTATTGAAGAAACTAATTTAAACCTTGCTTTTTCCTGAAAATGAAGAAAAACAAAAAACTTGTTTTAGTATATTTTCTTCTCACGATATCCATGATTTTGTGGGGAACATCTTTTGTCTGGAGTAAAATCGGATTAACGTATTATAACTCAATTACTGTTATATTTTTTAGACTTCTAGTCTCTACAATTGTTATGATACCTGTATTATTAATCTCTAAGAAATTCCGAATCCCTACAAAAAAACATTTTCCATTATTCCTATTGTTAGCACTGTTTGAACCTTTTTTATATTTTATTGGCGAAACCACAGGATTGTCTTTTGTTGAACCTTCTATGGCTGCTGTAATTGTTTCAATTATTCCTTTATTTACACCTTTTGTAGCTTTTTACTTTTTAAACGAAAAAATAACAGTCCTAAATGTATTAGGAATAATTATTTCTATTTCTGGAATAGTGGTTTTAGTTTTAGGAAAAGACATGAGTTTGCAAATTTCGATGATAGGACTTGGATTATTGTTTCTTGCGGTTATTGCAGCAAATGGGTATAGCGTAATGATTAAAAAAATCCCCGACCAATACTCAATTCTCAATGTCATTTTTTGGCAAAATATTTTAGGTATGATTTATTTTACACCGCTTTTACTAATCTTTTCGCAAAAAGACCTCTTTGTTACAGGATTTGTTGAGGAAGCTTTTTGGGCAATATTAAGTCTAGGCGTTTTTGCTTCTACAATTGCTTTCTTATTCTTTATGTATGGACTAAAGTATATGTCAATAACCAAAGTAAATGTTTTTACAAATGTCATACCTATATTTACTATCATTGTTTCATATTTATACCTTGGCGAGGAAATAGGAACTCGAAAGATTTTAGGGATTTTTATTGTGATAATTGGAGTTGTCGTGTCGCAGTTAAAGTATAGAATATTTAATCATAAAAAGATTAGTGCAAAGAGGTAAAGTTGTTGATTCCTGAGTATTCTAAGAATGAATTTTACCTATTCTATTATTATTGCTTTTAAGTTTTACTCAACAAAATATCATATAAAATTATTAAGTTTGCAACAAATTAAAAATAAAACTATGTACAGAACACATAACTGCGGAGAATTACGCAAAGAAAATATAGGCGAGAAAGTTACATTATGTGGTTGGACGCAGCTTAAACGTGACAAAGGCGGAATGGTTTGGATTGACTTACGAGACAGATATGGAATTACTCAACTTGCTATTGAACAAGTAAATACTTCCGCACAAATTATTGAAACAATTGACAAAATTGGACGCGAATATGTTATAAAAGTTACTGGCGAAGTTATCGAAAGATATAGTAAAAACGATAAAATACCTACGGGCGATATCGAAATAAAAATTGAAGACATTACGATTTTAAGCAAATCTGAAACTCCTCCTTTTACTATTATTGATAATACCGATGGTGGCGATGAGTTACGCATGAAATACAGATATTTAGATATACGGCGTAATCCCGTCAAAAATGCTTTAATCTTACGACATAAAGTGGCTAAGGAAGTGAGAAAATTTCTTGATAGTCAAGATTTTATCGAAATAGAAACGCCATGCTTAATAAAATCTACTCCTGAGGGAGCAAGAGATTTTGTAGTGCCTTCACGCATGAATCCAGGCGAATTTTATGCACTGCCACAATCTCCACAAACATTTAAGCAATTATTAATGATTGCCGGAATGGATAGATATTTTCAGATTGTAAAATGTTTTAGAGACGAAGACTTGCGTGCGGATAGACAGCCCGAATTTACTCAAATAGATTGCGAAATGTCTTTTGTGGAACAGAAGGATGTTTTAGAAGTGTTTGAGAGCTTAATAAAGTATTTGTTTAAGGAAATTTTAAAAGTCGAATTTGATTATGAATTCCCCAAAATGTCGTATTACGAAGCAATGGAGAAATACGGAAACGACAAACCCGACATTCGTTTTGGTATGACAATTACAGATATTGGCGAAAATCTTAAAGGTAAAAATTTTGTAGTATTCGATTCTGCTGAATATATTGGTGGTATTGTATTACCAAATGGCAGCGAATATTCACGTAAGCAAATTGATGAGCTTACCGAATTTGTAAGAACGCCTCAAATTGGAGCAAAAGGTCTTGTCTATTGCAAATATAATGCTGATGGGACTTTTAAATCATCGGTCGATAAGTTTTACAGCGAAGACGATTGGGCAATAATAGCTAAAAAAATGCAAGCTCAAAAAGGCGATATGATTTTGATACTTGCCGGCGAAAAAGAATTAACATTACATGGCTTAAGTGAATTGCGTTTAAAGTTAGCTAATCATTTAGATTTGCGTCCAAAAGATAAATTTGCTCCACTTTGGGTTGTAGAGTTTCCACTATTAGAGTATGATGACGAGTCGCAAAGATATCATGCGAAACATCACCCGTTCACTGCTCCATTTGACGAGGACATAGATTTATTTGATACTGAACCCGTAAAAATTCGAGCAAAAGCTTACGACCTTGTAATAAATGGAATAGAGATTGGTGGTGGCTCAATTAGAATTTTTGACAAAAATTTACAAGAATTAATGTTCAAAAATCTTGGGTTCTCAAAGGAAGAAGCCGAAGCTCAATTTGGATTTTTAATGAACGCATTTAAGTTTGGAGCACCTCCACATGGCGGAATTGCATTTGGTCTTGATCGTCTGGTTTCTTTATTTGGAGGCTCTGATTCAATACGAGATTATATAGCATTCCCAAAAAATAATGCAGGCAGAGATGTTATGATTGAAAGTCCTTCGCAAATATCTCAAAACCAATTAAATGAATTAGGATTGGTGTTAAAAGAGGCGAAAAAACAATTGTAATTCTATGATATATCGCCATAGAAACTAAAGAAAGCCCACACAAAAACAACTAAAAGATTCTAACTAATTACCTACCCAATTGGTATTTTATTTATTCTATTAATATGTCTTCCACCTTCAAAATCTGTACTCAAAAATATCTTAACGATTTCTTTTGCTAATTCTTCAGAAATAAATCTTGCAGGTAAAGCACAAATATTTGCATTATTATGTAATCGAGCAAGCTCAGATATTTCTTTGTTCCAGCATAAAGCCGATCTTATCCCTTGATGCTTATTTACAGTCATATTTATCCCGTTTCCACTTCCGCAAATAGAAATTCCATAATCACAATCTTTATTTTCTACAGCATTTGCAAGCGGGTGTGCAAAATCGGGGTAATCGGCACTATCAATAGACCAGGTTCCATAGTCCTTAGTTTGATACTCGAGAGTTTTTACAAACTCAACAAGTTTATTTTTAAGTGTAAATCCAGCGTGGTCACAAGCGAATCCAATTGTTGTCATAATATTTAGTGTTTATACAAATGTATAAAAGATTATTTTATTTGCGTCCTTTTTTTGAGTTTTATTTTTTTGAAATTTTTATTTACCCACGCTGGTGCGAGAAAAACTCCAATAAATAAATATGGATAATAAGTAACCATTCTCCAGATAAGTGCCATTATTACAACAAAGCCTGCAACCGGAACAAATTCTGCCATGTATGAATTAAATATTGTTTCGACAAAACCACTACCACCTGGTGTTGGCATAACTAACATCATTATCCACATAATTAACTGCTTGGCAAAAATTAAAAAATGATCATGCATATTTAAAAACTTGACATACACATCAAATTTTAAAGAATAGTATAAAGCTATTAACAAAAAGTTTAACACCCAGTATCTGGATGTCCAGGACAAAAAACTTGTAAAAAAGGCTTTTAACCAAAACTTAAAATTCTTAGTTTTAAATTCGCGGTTGGATATTTCAAAGTTCATAGCCATTTTGGTTGCTGAAGCTTTCCATTTTTTTAGGAATTTAAGTTTAAATATACCTGTGATAATAGATGCTATAAATCTAGGATTAACAAAAATAGAGTATCCCATTAGAACAGTCCAAAACAATTTTAAGCCATATCCTATCAAAGCTAAAATCAGAAAATGATTTGCAAGTGTATCTGACCCATGTACATTAAAAAGCTCTGTTCTACTAAAAACAACAAAAATTAACGGAAACATTAAGCTAAAATACAATTCGTCAAGAAAAGAAGTTGCAACAACAATTGATGTGCTTTTACCTAAAGAAAGCCCTTCCTTCCAGATAAATATAGTTGCGACAGCAGTTCCTCCAACCGCTGAAGGCGAAATTGCTGATCCAAATTCCCATAGTAATATTATTCGCAAACATTTGCGCCAACTCAGTTCCTTAGACGACAAAATCCTCAAACGCATTATATATCCCAAATCTCTTAAAACCATCATTAAAAATGCCAAAACAATAAACAATAGCGAGAAATAAGAAAACTCGAAAGCAGAAAATTCTATTTTATGAAAATCTCTATATATAAACCAGCCAACAATCCCCAAACCAAAAAGCACAGGCAAAATTACTCTTCGTGGATTTATTTTCTTTACATTGTTGAGGGTTGATTCGTTCATAAATGCAAAATAAATGTATTATTTGAATAAAAACTCATTATTGATGTTAAAATTGTTTATTTTTATCACAAATTTTAATTTATGGAATTTATTGCAATAATACCAGCAAGATACGCCTCTACGCGGTTTCCTGGCAAACCGCTTATAAACATCAACGGCAAAACAATGATCCATACTGTTTACGTACAGGCAAAAAAAGTATTCTCGGAGGTATATATCGCAACTGATGACAAAAGAATTTGTGAGGAAGTACAAAAGTTTGGCGGAAAAGCAGTTATGACAAAAAAGAAACACAAAAGCGGCACAGATAGATGTGCAGAAGCTATTGATAAAATTGAGTTACTTGAAAACAAAACCTACGATATTGTAATTAATATACAAGGCGATGAGCCATTTATTAAAACTGAACAGCTTAACGAAATAAAATCATGTTTTAAATTAAAGAGAACTCAAATTGCTACGCTTGTAAAACCAATAAATAATAAAGACGATATTTTTAATCCACATAAGCCAAAAGTTGTAATTTCAAAAAAAAATGAGGCAATCTATTTTTCAAGATCTCCGATACCCTATCTTCGTGGACATAAAAACACAAAATGGGTTTCAAAACACCTGTTTTATAAACATATTGGGCTTTATGGCTATCGTAAAGATATTTTAAAAGCGATTACGGAGTTACCTCAGTCTCCATTAGAAATTGCAGAAAGTCTCGAACAATTGCGTTGGCTCGAAAATGGATACAAAATAAAAATTGGTTTTACAGAACACGAAAGTATTAGTATCGATACTCCCCGTGATTTAGAAAAAATAAGACAAATAGGATTATTATAATGAATATTGCAATAAACGCCAGATTATTACTAAAAAACAAACTCGAAGGCATTGGTTGGTTCAGTTTTGAGACTTTACGCCGTATTGCCAAAAACCATCCTGAGCATACTTTTTATTATATTTTTGACCGCAAATATGATGAGTCATTCATAAGTTCAGATAATATTATTCCTGTTGTCGCTGGTTTACCTACTCGACACCCTTTTTTATGGTTTTTATGGTTCGAATTCACTATTCCACAAATTCTCAAAAAAATAAAAGCAGATATTTTTGTTTCTCCTGATGGAATGTTGTCGCTAAGAACAAAAACCCCACAAATTGCTGTTATTCACGACATTAACTTTCATCATAACCCACGTCAATTACCATTTTGGGTTAGAAAATACAATAATTATTTTTACAAGCGATTTGCTAAAAAAGCTACTCAAATTGGGACAGTTTCAGAATATTCAAAATCGGACATTTCGGAAACCTACAAAATAAATCCAAACAAAATTGATGTCTTTTATAATGGTTCAAATAGTGCTTATACGCCGCTAAATGAAAATGAAAAAGTAGCTATTAAAACCAAATACACCAATTCGTGCGAATATTTTGTTTTTATTGGTGCTTTAAATCCACGAAAAAACATTCCAGGACTTCTAAAATCTTATGAGATATTTAAAAACTCTGGCAATTACGACCATAAACTTATTATCATAGGTTCTGCCATGCACCTCACAGGAGAAATAAACGACACACTTAACAAGATGAAACATAGACTCGATGTAATATTTACAGGAAGATTAGAGTTAGAAGAATTGCATCTTGTACTTGGTGGTGCTTTGGCACTTGTTTTTATTCCATTTTTTGAAGGGTTTGGAATTCCACTAGTCGAAGCCATGTATGCAGAAATTGCAATTATCTCTGGCAACACAACATCTTTGCCCGAAGTTGTAGGAGAAGCAGCACTAAGTTGTTCGCCACACGACCACAAAAAAGTCGCAAAAAACATGGAGCTAATTGCAAACGACGAAAATTTAAGGCAAAACCTAATTGCAAAAGGAAGAATACAAAGAGAAAAATTCTCGTGGGATAAATCTGCTGAGCGTTTTTGGACTTGTATCGAAAAAGTAATTGATGACGTACAAATCAATAAAAATGCTTAAAAGCGAATACAGTTCAAATATGTTGGAAGCTGGTTGCGATGAGGCTGGAAGAGGCTGCCTATCAGGACCAGTATATGCAGCAGCAGTCATTTTACCAAAAAACTATCAAAATGAAATTTTAAACGACTCTAAACAAATCAACGAAAAAACTCGATATCAATTACGTGAGCAAATCGAAAAAGATGCTTTAGCTTATGCTGTAGGAATTGTTGATAATATAGAAATTGACAAAATCAATATTTTAAATGCGTCTTTCCTTGCAATGCACCGTGCAATCGACAATTTAAATATCAAACCTGAGTTCTTATTAATAGACGGAAATCGATTTAATCCATATAAAGATATAAACCATACCTGGATAATAAAGGGCGATTCGATATATATGTCAATAGCTGCGGCGTCAATACTTGCAAAAACTTATCGTGACGATTATATGCAGAAAATTCATGAAGAGTTCTCAAATTATGATTGGCATAAAAACAAAGGGTATCCAACTAAATCACACCGTGAGGCTATAGCACAATACGGAATTACCAAATATCACAGACTAAGCTATCGACTAACAGACAACCAGTTAAAACTTTTTTAACCTGCGTTAGGTATAATTTTCATAAGTAATCATTACAAGAATGCTAATAGTAATTATCAAATAACTTTACATCTCAAAAACAAAAAGTATCTTAAACATTTCTACATGCTTTATTATGTAACCAACCTCAGAACAACTGACTTAGACGGATTTAAGATGATACCAGTTTATAGAATAATGT
>CAYNKH010000072.1:0-14146 GCA_964397745.1 uncultured Bacteroidales bacterium
ACTGGTGCATATTCTGTAAGATTAGCGAAAAACTCCTTTTTTGCAATATCATTTTTATTTATAAGAATTAATAAATATTGCTTATTAGTGATTGTCTTTTTAATTTTATGGATAAAGCTAAGTGTTTGTTTATCATCGGAGTTAGCATCTATCATCAAAAGTATTACCTGAGCTTTTTTGATGTTTTTATAAGTTCGCTCCACTCCCATTTTTTCTATGGAATCCTCAGAGTTTCTTATTCCTGCTGTATCAATTAATCTGAATTTTATTCCATCAATTATAAGCGTTTCTTCTACACTATCTCGAGTTGTACCAGGAATGTCAGAAACGATAGCACGGTCATCTTTTAATAAAGCATTTAACAATGTTGATTTTCCAACATTAGGCTCACCAATAATAGCTACAGGAATGCCTGTTTTTATTGCATTACCGTATTTAAAAGAGTCTATCAAATTGTTGGTTCGTTGAATAAGTTCTTCGGTAATATTGCTTAATTGAGTTCTATCAGCAAATTCGACATCTTCTTCGCCAAAATCGAGTTCGAGTTCCATAAGTGAGACTAATTCAAGCATTTTTTGTCTTAAATCTGATATTTCATTAGAAATCTGACCTTTCATTTGATTAAGAGCTAAGCGATGCCCCTCTTTTGTACTACTGGCAATAAGATCGGCAACTGCTTCTGATTGTGATAAATCCATTTTCCCGTTAAGAAAAGCTCTTTTACTAAACTCGCCAGGCTGAGCTACTGATGCACCATTTGCAATTAACTCTAAAATTATTTGCGATTGAATATATTCTGAACCATGACAATATATTTCGACTGCATTTTCGCCCGTAAATGAGTGAGGTTCAAGAAATTTAACCATTAAAACTTCATCAAGTATTTTTTGATTTTGCGAAATTATTGTTGTAAAAACCATTTGTCCAGCATCACTTGCAAGAAACCTCTTAGGATTATTTAATATTTTAGCTGCAATTTCGACACTTTTAAGTCCGCTAAGTCTAATAATTGCAATTGCTCCTACACCATAAGGCGAAGAAACTGCACAAATTGTTTTATTATCTTCATTAAACATGCTTGCAAAAATAGGATTTTTAGTGATAATAACGCAAAATTTTAAAATAATTACAATAATCATAATTGTATCTAACTGAAAATCAAACCAAATCAAAAAAAATGAATATTTTTTATAAAAACATTTGGCAGATTGAAAAACCTGCTATATATTTGCAGTCGATTTAAGGATTGGTAGTTCAGTTGGTTAGAATACCGGCCTGTCACGCCGGGGGTCGCGAGTTCGAGTCTCGTCCAGTCCGCAAAAAGGTTCTCAGTTTTGAGAGCCTTTTTTGTTTTGCTAGCCGTTCTAATATAAGTCAATATCTAATAACCACACATAACATATTTTGTAAACTTTACGAAAATAATTTGTAATAACCTACAATTAATAATTTTTTTATGAAACCAAATGCTTATATATTAACAATAACACTATTATCAGTATTAGTTGGAGAAGTTTATTCTCAAAGTGACAATAACACTAATAGTTCACAGTTTACATTATATGCCAGTTTTGGTGTTCAACTTTCAGAGTATAGTAAATTGAATAATTTACTTAAAGAAAACTCTTATTCAGAATTTGAACAAATAAATTACGCTACAAATGGTGGGTTTTATTTATTTTATCCTAAATCAAAATTGTCTGTACTCGGAAATGTATCAGGATTTAGCCAAAATATTACAAACCTAAACACTAATACAAGTATTGAAGGTACAGGAATTGGTGCTTCTTTAGGATATACATTTTTTAGTGATAAACAGATACAGCTAACACCCTACTTAGGATCTGAATTTTCATGGATAAACATTAGTATTATAGATGATGTTTCGACCAATTCTACATTTATAACTTATCTTAATAAACCATTTAACCAAAATGAAATGTCTGCAACAAATTTATTAGCTAATATTGGAATTATTGGTAAAACAGCTTTTATAATTGATAAAAATTCATCTAACAAACTTGTACTTGATATAAGAACAGGTTTTTCGACACCAATATCAAAAACAATTTGGACAGTACATGAAACAAAATTAAATGATGGCCCTGCAATAAATTCTGGAGGATTTTATGCTGGGATAATTTTTGGCGTTGAATTTTAGCATATTGATAACCTAAGTTCGGTGTATCATGGACAAACAATATTTAATTCACGATGTACCAATCTCACTCCTATTTTATAATGTTTTTTGATATATTTTGTCATTTGCTCTGCACAATACACGCTTCTGTGTTGCCCACCAGTACAGCCAAAACTAATTGACAATGAATTAAACTTACGTTCGATATAATTATCAATTGTAGGTTTTACGGTTTTAATAACACTAAGTATATATTTGTCGATATCAGAATTCGACTTAAAGAAATCAATTACTTCTTTATCTCTGCCGGTAAGGGTTTTGTATTCTAGATATCTTCCTGGATTTTCGATACCTCGACAATCAAACACAAAACCACCTCCATTGCCCGTTTTGTCTTCGGGATACGATTTTTTAAAGCTAAAACTTGTAACTGTTATGGTAAATTCGGGAAAAACTACAGGATTAAACCTTTCAGTAGCTGCAATTTGACATAAAACATTATATAATTCTGTATAATTTTTAAAAACATTTTTATTCTCGAGCATTATCCTAATGTTTTGCAATGCGAAAGGAATGCTTTCAATAAAATGGGATTTCTTTTCAATTAAACCTCTAAAACCATAAGCTCCCAATGTTTGCAAAATCCTTATAAGTGCATAATAATTAAACTGGTTTATAAACTCATCTTTATCAACAGGAATGTATGATTTAACTTGTTCGATATAATGTTCTAACAACTCTTCTTTCACATATTCTGGTAACTGAGCTTTAGCTTGAAATAAAAGCGATGCAAGGTCATATTGAATGGCTCCTTTCCTACCGCCCTGATAATCTATAAAATAAGGTTCTCCATCTTTTATCATTATGTTTCTTGATTGGAAGTCTCTAAACATAAAGAATTTATCTCCATTTTTTGCGAGATATGAGGCTATACTGTTAAAATCGTTTTGGAGTTTTCGTTCATCAAATTTAATTCCACTGACTTTTAGAAAGTAGAATTTAAAATAATTCAAATCGAACAAGATTGATTCTTTATTAAATTCGCTTATTTGATAACACTTATCAAAATCAATATATGCTGCTGAAGTTATCTGCATTTTAGCGAGCTCTGTGATAGCCTTTTTAAACAGAGTTTTAGTATTATCAGTTATTTCGCCCGTTTTATTGTCTTTTTGAACTATATCAAATAATGAATTATCGCCCAAATCTTCTAAAAAATAAATAGTCTTATCTTCTGTAACATAGAACAATTCGGGGACTTTAATATCTAATGATTTAAAAAGCTGCGTAAAATAAATAAAAGTACTATTCTCCTCAGTATTGTTACTGTAAACGCCAATTATAGATTTATTTTCATATCTAAACCTGTAATAGATTCTATCAGAGCCAGCTTGCATAAGCCTTTCTATCCTATCTGGGTGTTTTCCAGTAAATAAGACAAAACTATCAAGAGTTTTTTTTTCGTTTTCGTTCAATTCAAACAAAGTAATTGACATGATTCTTTTTATTTGTAAATATATTTATTGTTCGATAAAAGTATAAAAAGAATGATTAATATGCAAAAAAAGAAATAAAAACTGAGTAACAGATTTCTCACCTCTCCTTCGTCAGGGCTCGAAATGACTTATAAATCCTGGTATTAGTCGGCGACTCATGAATAACAAATAACGTAAGAATATCTTTCGGCACCGACTTTACCTCTACCTTATCAAGTCATTTCGACCGTAGGGAGAAATCTGTTAAACAACTTGATAATTTTAAACAGTCGAACACTTCGATAAAAACTCACTTCGACTGGCACATCGCAGTACATCGCCAACGAACAATAATCGAAGTTACGAAATAAAGTGCGTAATAACAAAAAAAATAAGAGTAGCAATTCACAAATACAAAAAATACTATAGGAAATTATTAGTAATTTGGCTTTTTTTTGTAAAACTAACTACGGATTACAAACTACTCCACAGCAAGAATCTCTCTTTGCCCCAGTAACACTGCATAAAACATTTGTTTCGGAACGTATTCTCAGCACACCAAGAAAAGCAAAAATTAAAGCTTCTTTAAAGTCTATTATTTTAGCATCTGGGATTTCTATTTTTGAAGAAGATAATTCTTTAATATTGCTGATAAGAAACTTGTTATATGCTCCTCCACCAGTAATAAGAACAAGTTTATGTGATTTTAGCTCGTTCACTAAAATATGAGCAATATGTTTGCTGCAAGTGTGCATTATATCAGATATTTTTTCATTTTTAAACTTATCCAATATTGGATTTACATTTTGTTTTACCCACTCCACTGACAATGATTTAGGATGTTTTTGCTGATAAAACTCAATTTTGTTAAGTTTTTGAAAAAGTTCGGGAATTAAAACTCCAGATTTGGCAATATCGCCATCTTTGTCAAACTCAAAATTAAGTTCTCTGGCAAACCTATTAAATATAATATTCACGGGAGAAATATCATAAGCTATTCGTTTGCCCAGTTTGTCATTGTACGAAATATTTGAGAATCCGCCTAAATTTAGACAAGCTGGATAATTACTAAATAAAAGCTTATCTCCAATTGGTACAAGCGGTGCTCCCTGTCCTCCTAGAGCGACATCGCCACGTCTAAAATCACACACAACAGGAATTTGTGTTAATTTGGCAATTACTTCTCCGTTTCCTATCTGATAAGTGTAGTTTTCGTCAGGTTTGTGAAAGACAGTATGTCCATGAGATGCGATAATATCAGGTTTAATTTTTGATTGTTTAATGCAATTATTGACAGAAACTGCTGCAAATTCTGAAAATATTTTTTCTACAATTATTATTTCGCTTGCTGAACAATCGCTAATATTTATAAGTTTTTGTCGTAAATTTTGAGGATACTCATAAGAACTTGCGTAAAGTATTTCAAAACTCCAGTTTAAATTCTTGTACTTAAACGAGCAAATCGCTATATCAAGCCCATCAACTGATGTTCCCGACATAAGTCCAGCAGCAATATATCTTTGTGAAACAATCAACATTACATTTTTTAAGAAATAATTGAAACAAATGTAGTTAAATTAAAACATTTTTATTAATTTAGCGGTTAATAAAAACAATACTTATGAAAAGGATAATCGTACCAATTGATTTCTCCCAAGAATCTATTAAAGGTCTTGAGTTGGCAATTATTTATGCTAATAAATTTAATTCTGATTTACAAATGGTTTTTGTACAGAGCAAAAAGCCTGGGAGATTTCATGTTAAATTAGAAAATCAGTACAATTCTGCAATGGAAGAGTTCGAACGTATGCTTCGCAAATATAAAGAGAAATTGCATAAGGACTGTAAATTTACCTATATTATTAAATCGGGGAAAGTTCATGAAGAGGTCGCACATCAAGTTGATGCGTTTGATGACTCTATGATAATCTGTTCTACAGATGGTGAGTCTGGTTTTGCAGATTTTATTATGGGAAGTAATGCTTCTCGTATTGTTCAGGAAACAGACAAACCTATTATTACAGTAACTTCAGAAAAATACATTGGAGATGTAGAGAAAATAGTACTGCCGCTTGATATATCAAGAGAAACTCGCGAGAAAGTTCCAATAGTTGCAAGAATTGCAAAAGCGTTTAATTCAGAAGTGCATATTATTAAAGTTACCACCTCCGCTAACGAGGGGATACATAATAAACTAAAACTGTATGCAACTCAGGTAAAAAAGTTTTTTGACGAAAGAGGCATCAAATATCAGTCAAGTCTCTTAGTTGGCGACAACATATCGGAATCAACAGTCGAATATGCTAAAACAATTGATGCAGATTTAATTGCCATAATGACTGAACAAACAACTAGCTTAGCAAACCTTCTGCTTGGAACTCATGCTTATCAGATACTTAACACATCACCTATACCTGTTCTTAGCATAACTCCAAAAGGATTATTCTTTACTTATCACAAAATTGCACGGTAAAATCTGATACATAACAATAAATTATTAGTTGAACTAAAAAACATCTATTATAAGCTTGTTTTTAGTGCTTAGATATTAAATTAATATAATACATGTCTGCGAAACAATTAATATAAAAAAATAGAATTATTTAAGACAAATATAGTTAGATTAAAACATTTTTTATTAATTTAGCGGGCAATAAAAATTATAGTTATGAAAAGGATAATAGTACCAATTGATTTCTCCCAAGAATCTATGAAAGGTCTTGAGTTGGCAATCATTTATGCGAATAAATTTAATTCTGATTTGCAAATGGTTTTTGTACAAAGCAAAAAGCCTGGGAGATTTCATGTTGAATTAGAAAATCAGTACAATTCTGCAATGGAAGAGTTCGAACGTATTCTTAGGAAATACAAAAAGAAATTGCATCAGGACTGTAAATTTACCTATATTATAAAATCGGGTAAAGTTCATGAAGAGGTAGCAAATCAAGTCGATGCTTTTGATGACGCTATAATAATTTGTTCAACAGATGGGGAGTCTGGTTTTGCCGATTTTGTTATGGGTAGCAATGCCTCTCGTATTGTTCAGGAAACTGACAAACCGATTATTACAGTAACTTCAGAAAAATATATCGGAAATGTTGAAAAGATAGTGCTACCGCTTGATATATCAAAAGAAACTCGCGAGAAAGTTCCAATAGTTGCAAGAATTGCACAAGCTTTTAACTCTGAAGTTCATATTGTCAAAGTTACTAGCTCAACTAACGAAGGGATACATAACAAATTAAAAATGTATGCAACGCAAGTAAAAAAGTATTTTGACGAAAAAGACATTAAGTATCAGTCAAGTCTTTTAGTTGGCGACAATATAACTGAATCAACAATCGAATATGCGAAAACAATTGATGCAGATTTAATTGCCATAATGACAGAACAAACAACTAGCTTAGCAAACTTTCTACTTGGGTCTTATGCTTATCAGATGCTGAACAGCTCACCAATACCTGTTCTTAGCATAACTCCAAAAGGATTATTCTTTACTTTTGGTATGAGAACAACCGGAGGTTAAGATTAAGGGATTGGCAAACAATAACTTATTTTTAAAATATTTGCGACCGGTTTTCTGGTCGCTTTTTTTTTACTATTTTTGTACACGATTTATAAAATTTTACAAATGATTATTTCTTACAATTGGCTAAAGAATTATATCGATACTAATGTCGATATCGAAACCTTATCAAATATTTTAACACAAATTGGACTTGAGGTAAGTTCTGTTGAAGATTATAACAGCATAAAAGGCGGTCTTGAAGGGTTTGTTACAGGGAAAGTGATTGAATGCGATAAACACCCTAATGCGGACAAACTTAGTGTTACAAAGGTTGATATAGGCAATCCTGAGCTACTTAACATTGTTTGTGGTGCTCCTAATGTTGCAGTAAATCAAAAAGTAATTGTTGCTACCCTTGGCACTACATTATATACTGATGATGGCTCTTTTAAAATAAAAAAAGCAAAATTACGTGGTGAACCTTCCGAAGGAATGATTTGTGCCGAAGATGAAATTGGCGTAGGAACATCACATGAGGGAATCATGGTATTGCCTGATGACACAGAAATTGGAATCCCTGCCTCACAATTTTTTAATATCGAAAAGGATATTATTATTGAGATAGACCTCACTCCTAACCGAGCCGACGCAACAGGACATATTGGTGTCGCACGAGATTTGGCAGCATTTTTTAATCAAAAATATAATTTACCTGAACTAAATTTTACAGAAAATAAAACTAATAGATTTAAAATTGATGTAAGTGTTGAAAATACAGAAGCTTGCCCACGATATATGGGTATTTGTATGGATAATATTAAAATTACAGAATCGCCAGATTGGTTAAAAAACAAGCTTCAAGCAATTGGTTTAAATCCAGTGAACAATATAGTTGATATTACGAACTTTGTTCTTCACGAAACTGGACAACCTTTACACGCTTTTGATGGTGATAAAATTATTGGCGGTAAAATTATTGTAAAACCAGCAAAAGAAAACACAGAGTTTATTACTCTTGACGGGATTACTAGAAAACTCCGAAATAAAGATTTGATGATATGCAATGCAGAAACCCCAATGTGTATTGCTGGAGTTTTTGGAGGCATTAATGCGGGGATAAATGAAAATACTAAGCGGATTTTTATTGAGAGTGCATATTTTAATCCAGTTTGGGTGCGTAAAACCGCAAAACATCACCAATTAAGTACAGACTCCTCGTTTCGTTTTGAAAGAGGTGCTGATGTAAATATGGCCTCCTACGCATTAAAGCGTGCAGCAAGTCTTATAAACGAGCTTGGATTTGGTGAGATTGCTTCTGAAATTATTGATGTGTATCCAAATATTATCGAACCTAAAAATCTTAGTCTTAGTTTCAATAGATGTAATAATTTAATTGGTAAAGATATCGGAAAGGAGACAATCCGTCGTATTCTTAAATCACTTGAAATTAAAATACTTGATGAGAGTGATGATATTTTAAATCTCGAAATACCAACGTATCGCGTTGATGTTACTAGAGAAGCTGATGTTGTTGAGGATATTCTAAGAATATATGGATATAATAACATCGAAATACCAGAGAAAATTGAACTTTCAATCAACAAAGTACATAAACCCGACAATGAGCTTTTGACAAATATCATATCTGATATGCTGGCTTCTCAAGGTTTTAACGAAATAATGTGTAATTCATTCATCAGTAATGAATATTTTGATGAAACAGATAATAAGAATAAACATGTTAGGCTTCATAATCCTTTGAGCAAAGACCTTAGCATAATGCGTCCTTCGCTTGTTTATGGCGGTCTCGAAAGTATCGAGTATAATATTAATCGTAAAAATACCGACCTAAAGTTTTTTGAATTTGGTCGCACATATCATTCAGACGAAACAATTTCAAACCCTGGAGATATAAATAAATATAGCGAAAATAAGCAGTTAGCTATTTGGATTACTGGACACAAAAATCAATTAGCATGGAATAAACATAATGATAAAACAGATTACTTTTATTTAAAATCTTTTGTTGCTAATGTCTTTAAAAAGTTAGGCCTTAAAATTGATGATTTTGAATTTGATATTATTTCTAATGATATATTTAGCACTGCTCAAGAATATAAACATAAAAACAAAGTGCTTTTACAATGTGGGATTATCTCGCCTAAGCTACTGAAGAAAACTGATCTTGAGCAAGAAGTGTTTTATGCTGAGATTAACTGGAGCCTAATGATTGAGTTGACAAATAATGTAAAAACTCAGTATTTGCCAGTATCTAAATTCCCAATTGTTAAACGAGACTTGGCCTTACTTATTGATAAGCAAGTAACATATAAGCAGTTGGAAGATATAGCTGTAAAAAACATTGGTAAACATCTAAAACAAGTTAGTTTATTTGATGTTTACGAAGGTAAAAACATCGAATCAGGTAAGATTTCTTATGCTTTAACATTTGCTTTAGAAGACCGCGAAAAAACTATGACTGATATTCAAATAGAAAAGATTATGAAACGTTTGATGAGTGCTTACGAAGATATTGGTGCAAAAATAAGGTAAAAAAGGAAATTTTGATTTATACCAACACATCCGATTGCCCTTTATTGGATTTTTAATTTTATATACGTTTCCATTAGTGCATTTTGGTCATCAGTAATTATCAATAGCTTATCCCCCTCTTGTAAAACAGTTTTACCAGTAGGTACTAGATATTTATCATCACGTTTTAATAATACAATTAATGTATTATCAGGTAGCGGTAAATCCATTATCCGGTTCCCTTTAGCAATCATACTTTTTGTAATTTCTATTTCTGCGGTAGCAGATTTTATATCGTCTGACAACTCGATATCGAATTCGCCAAGTTTTTTAAATTCTTGTGGTTTTTCGGACAAGCCAAGCCAACGTGCCACCATAGGTAGCGATGCTCCTTGTAGTAATAAAGAAACTAAAGTACATAAAAAAACAATATTGAAAATAAGTCTCGCATGAGGGATATCTTGAGAAAGAGCAATAATTGCAAATATAATTGGCACTGCCCCTCTCAGTCCTACCCACGAGATGTAAGTTTTATCCTTAAATTTCATTTTGCGAAAAGGAAGTAGGCTAATAAAAACTACAAGTGGGCGTGTAAAAAATATCATAACAAAGCTAATTATCAAACCTGGAATAAGAATAGGTATAAGTTCATGCGGGTTTACGAGCAATCCTAAAGCCAAGAACATAAACAACTGGCTCAACCATGCTAATCCATCAAAAAAGTTTAATGAGGAGCGTTTATGTACAAATTTTGAGTTTCCAATCACTAATCCGCTAACATAAACTGCTAAAAAACTATTTCCTTTAACAAAATATGTAAACGAAAATATAAAAATACAAAAAGTAAAAACTAAAATTGGGTACAATGAATCGTTACCTATTTTAATTCGGTTAATTATGTAAACAGTAATTTTCCCAAGAGCAAAGCCTGCAAATGCACCAACAATTAATTGCACCAATAATTGTCCTCCTACAATCCAAAAATTCGGTACTGCACCAATTTTAATAATACTAATTAGTGTAATTACAAGTATATAAGCCATTGGGTCGTTACTGCCACTTTCGAGTTCAAGCATTGGTCTAAGATTGTTTTTTAGATGCAATCCTTTTGAACGAAGTATTGAGAAAACAGAAGCCGAGTCGGTTGATGACATTGTTGCAGCAAGCAAGAGAGAGGTTATAAAACCTATACCAGCAGATTCCATTGTCATTCCTAAAATCCACCAAATAAGTATTCCATTAAAAAGTGCAGTTAATAAAACACCAAGTGTTGCTAAAATAATCCCTTGTGGGATAACAGGACGGATTTCGTTAATTTTGGTGTCCATGCCACCTGAAAAAAGAATTATACTTAAAGCTATAGTACCTACTGTCTCAGCTAATTGAATATTTTCAAATTGGATGCCTATCCCGTCACTTCCAAAAAGCATACCCACAGATAAAAATAATAACAATGCTGGTACGCCAAATTTAGAACTTGCTTTACCTGCCAAAATACTTAAAAAGAAAAGTATTGATACTACAAGTAATATTATTTCAAGTTTTATATCCATGTTTTACTGTCTTTTTTGCAAAATTAAGAATTTATAAGTAATAATGTATAAATGTCAATATTGATTTTGATTATCGTCCGATAGAAACCATAAAAATAATTATTGGACAGTAAATCTCATTACATATTACTACCGCCCATTTTTTTCTTGTGATTTTATAGAACAGATTTCGCTATTGTATTAATTTGTTGCGGAAGTTGAAAATCTTAGTTTAATACCAACCTTGATAATAAATATCAAATCTACCAGTAAAACCGAGGTCTTTGGTGTATATCCCTCTATTAAGAGAATCTAATGTCCGACCTCCTAATGGCTTAACAACATTAGTATTATATCTGGATGCAAAAAGTCCAAAGCCACCACCTACAAGATTTGTAAAACTTGGTTTCTCTTGAACAATTCCCTGCGAAGGTGAAGTTACATCCATATAAGTTGAGTAGTTTTCATCTGCAGCAGCCAAATTAAAAACAAGACTATTTGGCATTTTAACTAATCTAACAGTATCTCCTGAAGGCGGAATATTTGCAACTAAAAGATTATAAAATGCAGATATGCTAAATTTGCCCTGCACCTCAGTGGAGCCTTCTGTTTGTCTGTATTCTTTTGCTTGTGGCCAGTTAATGCTAATCATTTGATCGGTTGTATCGCCATCAATAACATTCAAATAGTTAAAGGTAATAGACATCTGAAATATTTTGCCATTTAATCCATTTACATAAGTATAAGGAAAGTCTCCGTCATAATTTATTACATCAACAGATTTAACATAAGGATTTGGGATTCTTATGCGTACCCCATCAATTAAGTAAGTTTCGCCAGTAATAATATGTTGTCCGTTATTAATATCGACTTCGAGTTCGTATTTAGCTTCAACATCAAGATTAGGGTTTCCCACCCAAATAGTGTTTTTATCATTTGCAAAATATCCTCCCGGTTTTGTGATTGTGTCAACAGGAGTAAAAGTCCACGATTTTGTTCTATAATTATTTTTAATTTCGTGAAGCTTAACAACCACATTTTCATAAAACAGCGAATCACTTACTTGTGCCATTTGTGAAGCTGGAACAGGTCCTAAAAATGCTTTATTAACTTTAATATATTGATATTCGGAGGAATGATCCAAAACACAATAAACTATTGGAATATCGGTCGCTTCTCCCGTAACATCAACATCGGTACTACAAGCTGATAAAGCAAAAACAGAAATTAAAAAGAGTATTAATATTTTATTGTAATTCATCTTATTATATTTGCATTTTAAAAAGTCAAAATTACTAAAAATATTTCAATAAAAACAAAACAAAATGTCAATACATCAAGAAATCAAAAAAGTTACGACACATGTTCTTCAGGAAATGAAACGTCAAAAACAGAAAATTGCCATGTTAACTGCCTACGATTACAGTATGGCAAAGATAATTGACAATACTGGAATTGATATAATATTAGTTGGCGATTCGGCATCGAATGTTATGGCTGGATTTGATTCTACATTGCCAATAACATTGGATCAAATGATATATCATGCTGCTGGTGTGGTTAGAGGTGTAAACCGAGCTTTGGTTGTTGTCGATTTACCTTTTGGTACTTATCAAAGTAATTCAAAACTGGCACTGTCATCGGCTATTAGAATTATGAAAGAAACTGGTGCTAGTGCGGTTAAACTTGAAGGCGGTGTCGAGATTAAAGATTCGATTAAACGAATTTTAACAGCCGGAATTCCTGTAATGGGACATTTAGGACTTACTCCGCAGAGTATTCATAAGTTTGGCACTTATGTAGTTAGGGCTCGTGAAGAAGAAGAAGCCGCCAAACTTATTTCTGACGCTCATACTCTTGAGGAAATGGGCTGCTTTGCAATTGTATTAGAAAAGGTACCAGCAAGTCTTGCGACTCAAGTAGCTAACGAAGTTAAAATTCCAATAATCGGAATTGGTGCAGGTAATGTTGATGGGCAAGTTTTAGTTTTGCACGATATGTTAGGAATTACTCAAGAATTTTCACCGAGATTCCTCAGACGATACGCTGAGCTTGATAACATTATAAATGATGCAGTTATTAATTATATAAATGATGTTAAATCAGGAGATTTTCCAAACGAAAAAGAACAATACTAAAAAGCAATTATGCTAACTGATACCGACATACTCTATGAAGACAACCACCTGATTGCCGTTAATAAAAAAGCCAGACAAATTGTGCAAGGAGACAAAACAGGCGATTTACCCCTCTCCGCTTTGGTTAAAACATACATCAAAAAGAAATACCATAAACTAGGTGAAGTTTATATTGGAGTACCTCACAGATTAGATAGACCTGTTAGCGGAGTAATAATATTTGCAAAGACAAGTAAAGCTTTAACAAGACTAAACGAATTGTTTAAAAATAAGACTGTTACAAAAAAATATTATGCAATTATTGATAAACATCCACCAAAAAAAGAAGATAAACTAGAAGGATATATTTATCGAGATACAAAAAAGAATAAATCGTTTGTAAAGAAAAAAAATGAGTCAGACACTAAGTTTGCAAGTTTATCGTATAAATTGATAAGCAAATCTGAAAAATTCTTTTTACTTGAAATTGATTTACATACAGGTCGTCATCACCAGATTAGATGCCAACTTGCCGATATTGGCTGCCCGATTAGAGGCGATTTAAAATACGGCTATCAGCGGGCTAACAAAAATATGGGAATTAATCTTCACGCAATTGAACTGAGTTTTATTCATCCAGTAAAAAAAGAATTAATTACTATAAACGCTCCCTTACCTGAGGAAAACATTTGGAAAGTGTTCTGATTTCAATAAATTTCAAAATCAACACTTAATTTGTGATTACAAAAAAAAAGAGGTAAACTCTCGCTTACCCCTTTTTCCTATATTTTAACCTAATTTTATCCTACCTTGATATTATAAAACTTTGACTTTCATTTAGT
>CAYNKH010000073.1:0-14072 GCA_964397745.1 uncultured Bacteroidales bacterium
AAATCATGGTTCTAGTTTTAAGTTTTAACCTTTTAAAAACGCGAATAAAACTCACATTTTTTATTTTCTATGCAGCAAGTCCTAATTCAGTAGTGATACGATTTACAGCTTTATCAATAATAGAATATGCTTGTTCGATTTTTGATGGGTTGTTTACAATTGCCATCAAGTCATTTTTACAGTTTTTGAATTTCCTTTCGATTTTTCACGCAAGTGTATTTGTGTTTTCAATGCCTTTATAATACAAATTACTCTATCTGTTTTTCGCTAAATTGTTTCGAGTAGGTTTGGTTTACAAAATTTAGTTTAGAATTATAATTTTACTGTAATTTGAATTAAAATAGTGCATAAATTTAAGCCGCTAAATTAACAAAATGCTCCAAATACCAAAAATTGACCTTTAGGTTGGTATGGTTTAAGGTTTTTTACTTTCTTTTTCTCCACATTCTAAATCCAAATATAAATCCGATTACAATTAAGATAAATGGCCAAATATTAGTCAAGAAAACAAAAAACCAAATCAAGTTATCCCATCCATTTTTAAAACCATTTTTTAATTTATTGCCAAACTCTGTTTCTTTCGGCACAGTCTGATAAAAAGTCATTGTTAGAGTTGAGAATGAAACTTTATTTTCCAAATATTTTAATCGTCCTTCAATAGATTCAATTTCTGAACGTAATTGTCCTATGTGTTGTTCAACCTCTAATATTTCGGTTACGCTATTTGCTTTTTTGAGAAGTTCTAAATATCTGTTTTCAAGTTCTTTTTTTGTTTTAAGTCGAGCTTGAATATCAAGAAATTCTTCGGTCACATCTTTAACCTCAATATTTTTTCTATCAAACTTAGCAACTCCTTTAGTTGCATCATTTAGTAGCAAGTCAAAACTTTTAGCAGGGACTCGAATAATAATTGTATTACTTATTCGTCCAACAGTTTTATACTCTTGGTCGGAGGATATATAAGCTTGATTTTTTTCTATACTTTCTAAAATTTGTTCCCGTGTAGAATTGATGTTATAAGTTTCAAATTCAACAAAACCTTCTTTAATTAATTTTCGCTCAATATTAATTTCTTCTTGTTCAGTTTGTGTACTCATCGATTTTTCATCTGCCAAATCCATTGAATCATTTTCATTATTTGAACACCCGAGTATTAAAATCAAAAGTAATAATCCAATTATTTTTCCTTGTAGTTTCATTTTGTTAGTTTTAATTGTGGATAACAGTTACATACACACACACTTTAATCACTTAATATTTCCAAAAATAGCAAAAAAAAGCAAGTAATTTCTCATTTATTGTGGTTTTTATTGATATTTGAAATAAATTTAACATAAGGATGTTGGAAGAATTGAGGCAGCACTCGGATTGCAACCGAGCGAGTGGGAAACTTCGAGACATTTTGGCTGGTCCCAAAATCCTAAGTCTTCTTAGTGCAATATTATAATAATTGGGCAAATTATAAAAAGACTACTCATTATGTGCAAAAGTATAGCTTTCAAAATATGATTTTAATTCAAGAACTCTCGTTTTTAAAAAATCAATTCTTCGTCCATAGGCTTCAAGTATCCACATAGTTCCTTGCATATCAGCATACATTTGACCTGAAAATTCAAACTCTAAATCACGATACTCTATCCACTTAATTTGAGATTTTTGCAATTTTGCCTTTGCGTCTTCTTCAAGCACACCCATTAAAAGTTTATAATATCTATTTAGTTCTTTGTCCCAATCTTTTTCGGCTATTTCAGAGCAATTAACCATTCCTGCAGTTGTATAATTCGAGTCATTGTCAAGACAATTCTCAAATTTAACATCAATTGGATGTTTTTCTTCACTTTTTTCTTGTCCTACAACAAAAAGACTAAGGCTTACAATCAAAATTGTCAATATTAACCTATTCATTTTTCTATTTTTTAATTAGTATTTTTAATCACTATATCTCTTTACTTTAACACAGAATATTTCCAAAAATAGTAATAAAACATGAATATTTCAAACATGTTTTTGTAGTCGTTTTAATCTCAAATTGGTGCTAATTATTAAGGCATTCGGAAACAAGTTTTACGACGAGGCAAAATTTATACGACAGCGATATTTGTCCATAATTGCTAAGATATTTTTATCTCCCCGACCTTCGTAAAGCATTATGATATTTCTTTGCATTTGCATTGTGTTGAGATAATGATGATGCAAAGACGTGGTAACCAGAGAAATCATCTTTTGCACAAAAATAATAATAAGAGTGATTTTCAAAATTTAGCACTGCATCAATTGAGGATGTTGATGGGATACAAATTGGTCCAGGAGGTAATCCAGCATAAATATAAGTATTATACGGAGAATCGATTTTAAGGTGTCGATGTAAAACACGTTGTATTGTAAAATCTCCGACTGCAAAAACCACTGTAGGGTCTGCTTGCAACAACATTCCCTTCTTTAGACGATTTATATAAACTCCAGCCATTCGCATTTTTTCGTCATTTTTTTGAGTTTCCTTTTCGATAATTGAAGCCAGTGTACTTACTTCAGATTGTGTCATATTAAGATTTGCAGCTTTTTGTTTACGCTCCTCTGTCCAAAAGTTTTTAAATTCTTTTGCCATACGCTCGAGAAATTTATCTGCCGAGGTGTTCCAGTAAAACTCATAGGTATTTGGAATAAACATTGCTGGAAAAGTTTTATCGTTAAATCCATATTTCGCTGCGGTTTCGGGATTCAGTAACAAGTTTGCAATTTCTGTTGAATCTGCTTCAATATAAACAGCAACTTTTCCTGCCAAAACAGGCAAACTTCTAAGACTTATAAAGCTTAATTTAACAGGTGTTTGTTTGCCGCTTCGTAACAAATCAACCAGTTCATTATTCGACATTCCGTTGTTTATTTCATATCGTCCGGGAAGAACTCTCTCAGGATATTTTTTCCACGCAGCAACTTGCTTAAATGCCTCTATATCAACAACATAACCAGAAGAAGATAAGATTCCAAGAACATCATCATACGCCGACCCGTTTGGTATATATATATAAGCTAATTCATCTTCAATAATAACATTTTCATCAAAAATATAGTCGTAATATTTCTTACCGAAAATAAAACCAACAATCCCAATAATTGCAATAAAAACAAAAATTATAAGGAATACTTTTTTCTTTTTAGTCATAAAAACACAAGTTTTAATATTATCTTAGCAAAAATATTTTTTTTAGTGATATGAAACTGTTATTTCTTATAATTTTTACAACAATATTATTAACATCTTGCAATACTGACGATAATCGCTGCTTTAAAACCAATGGTGAAATAAAAACAATTGAGATTCCAATAAATTACTACAATAGCATTAAAATCGAAAGTGATCTTGAAGTAATCCTTGAAACCTCAACAACATCATCAATAACAATTACTGCTGGTGAAAACCTAATTCCTTACATTGATTATGAAATTATCAACCACGAACTCATAATTAAAGATAATAATGGCTGTGATTTTTTACGTAAACGCATTAAGCCAAAAATACATCTAAAAACTCCAATTATCGAAGAAATAACAATAGAGCAAGCCTGTGATTTATTTACCATCGACACATTAAAATTCAACAATTTATCGGTGCAAAATTGGGCTGGGATTTTTAAATGTAACATGAATTTGCAAGGGGATAGTCTCTTTTTCAGATGTCATGCCTCAACTGGTGATTACAGACTAACTGGTGATTGCTATTATGCTAATATATATAATATTGGAAATGGATATTTTCGTGGTAGAAGTTTTCATTGTGAATATATGCACATCGTTCATTCCTCGTTAGGGACGTGCGATATAAATGCAAGCAAACAAATTATTCTTGAAAGAATTGAATACGGAACAGTAACGTCATTTTCTGATAAATGTCCAGACATTATAGATTGGGGAAATGATTGGGGAGACTTATTTTTTAATTTTGGCTGTAATTAGTCATATAGCTCTATTTCGACTGTCCATTAGATTTAATGTTATTAGCTAATAAATATAGGACCGCACTAAAAAACTGCAATTTTTTATTCTGCAATTTTAAATGTGTATTCAAAGGTGCATATTCGGTCTTCATTGGTTTTCGAGCTTACAGTTTTAACTCCTCTTGTATTTGTTCCTGATTTCCCTATTTGCAATGCCGATTCAAAAATATTGGAAGCATCTCCTCGGGTAGAGCTTCCATGTTGTAATATTGTCGCAGAAAGATTAAATGCTTTATCAGATGCAATAAGTTTAAAAATTTCATTTCCGTAAGGAGGTCCAAACATAACTAAGGTGTTTTTTAATATTGCTGTTTCTCTTGGTTCTAAAGTATATTCTCTTCCATCAAAGTCATTAGGTGTTGGTATTACTGGATTAATAAATCCATCTGGTTGAATATCAATAATATTAAAATAGGATTTTTTAGTACCGTAATTTGTTACTTTAATTAAAGCCATCATGTTAGGGCTGAATACTGGGATTTCATTTTGCAAAATTGAAGTGGGATCAGGGTATTCTAAAATATCAAAACTACCATCCTCGTTTATTCGTGCTTTAACTGGGATTAATTCCATCACAACATCATATTTTGCATTGTAATAATCAAGGTCTTTAATTATTTTACCTTGAGCATAATTGTTTAATGTTGAAATAACTTCTGTATTTAAAATTTCGCTATCAGCATTTGAGATTTTGTGCAATTCTTGATTATACACGGAATTTTTTATTGAAACAGTTTTTGCTCCGCGCGATTTAGCATAATTCAAAGTTATTTCAGGGTTTTCGTTATTGATTTCAGCAAAACTCGAATTGGATATTTCGTTTTGGAGAGTTTTTTTAAGATCTGCATCCATTTTTTTGTCAATAGCAATTTTTATTTTTTGATCAGTAAAAGTTCTTGCCTGCACAAAAGCCCAAGCACTTTGATTATTTGCAAACTTCATTTTATTGTCTAAAGAAACAATAGCTACAAAGTTATTGGAGCTTATTACTTTTCCTGTATTTAGTAAGATTGCGTCATAAGAAATTTTTGCAGTACCAGGTTCGGCAAAAGCGATAATTGTACCTGGGTTTATTCCTGCAAGTCTTCCAGCATTGATTTCAACAATTGAATCTGTTTTTACAGAAGTCAAGTTGTAATATTCTGTTTGAATTTCATAATCGCCCCCAAAAACGGAGTAGTCAATATCTCCTTCAATTGCGGGATTTTGAAAAGGAGCTTTTGTTGCCATTTCAGCCATTATTCTGGCAAAAACCTGACGGTAAGTATCGCCTTCTTTCATTTGCGAGAAAGCCTTATAAATGCAATATGATAATGATCCAACCGGATTGTCTTCATCGTCGTATGTTTCATAATTAAGTTCATTTGCGCTAGCACCAGAAAAGACTGCAAATTTGGCCATTTGATCAGTTGTTGCACCTCTGCTTGAGCTGCCCATACCAAAACCAACTTTATTATCTTTAACAGTGGTAGGAGTCCAATTTTCTGGAACTAACGGCGGAGCACCACCTCTAACTTTTGCAGAACCACGAGTACCTGTTCCAGAATGACAAGAATCCAAAAATAGTAGAATATGACCATTTGCTCCAAGTTTTATGCGGAACTTTGTTATCCAATCACCTAATTCATCATCTCTAAAATGTTTGCTTCCATCGTATCCATCTTTCATGCTCATTGGAGCATCATAACAGACCAAAGCTTCATCTAATCCGTCAATCTCATCTCCGTTATCATCAAATATTTGATGTCCATGACCACTGTAATGTATCACAACCTGATCTCCAATACCGACCTTAGCATAAAGTTCCATTAAAGCATTTTGTATTCCCTCTTTGGTGGCTGCAGCATCTTTTAGATACATAATGTTATCTTGCAAAAAGCCCATTTCACTTAATGCCTTTTCGATAAGAGGCACATCGTTTCCAGCACTAATAGGATACCAACCAGTTTGACTTTGGTCATATTCTCCAATGGCAATAATTAATGCGTACTTTTCGGCACGCACGTAAAATGCCAAAAACACAATCAATAAAGCTATAAATATTTTTTTCATGATTGTTGAATAAAAAAAGATGAACACACTTAAAGTGTGTTCATTCAAATTTACCTAATTAAAAATCTTTTGCGTCACTGTCCTGAGGCTGGGTTTCCACATCTTCAGTTTCAAGCTTTAAAAGAAACTCCTCATTACATTCTCCCGAAGATTGCCATTGATAGGTATCTCCTAATGTGCGGCAATAAACTTCAGAATAATCTTCTGGTAGTATCAACTGTGAACCTTCCCAAGGATTTAATCTTCCTTTGTAAACTTGATCCACCCATAAATCAACATAAAATCCTGTCCAATTATCAAGCTTAATAATACAGCCTCCTCTTGTTAAGACTGGTTTTTCAACTGCGACATCTCCTGTAGGAATTACGTATTCAGAAATCCCTCTAGATTTCACTACTTTTGTAGCGTTTAATTCTGTCTGAGCATTTACAAAATTGGCGAAACAAAAAATAACTCCGACAATTAACAACATTGTAACTTTTGCATTCATGGCTTAACTTTTTAATTAATATTTAATTTTACGAGGCGAAAATATGCAAAATATGTGCCAAAATAACCATATTATTATTTAATATTTTTTTAATGTGTGAAACGAAACCACAATAAACGAAAATAAATTAATGATTACCGATCATAATACAGATTAGCATCGATCCATTTAAATAAGTGTTTGTGCAACAAAGATTATCTCTTAATATTAAAAAAAAGCACGTCATTTTCAATTATCATAGTAACTAATTTGACATCAAAACATCCGATAAATTCTTTAATGTAAAACAAAACTTACAAAGTTTATTTTGAATTGTGAGGAAGTTTTAATAAAAATATTGTAAGTTTGAAGATAATTAACACAAATAATTTACAAACAAGCTTACGGAACTTGCCAAATAACAGATTAAGCAACATAAAAATATAATGTTTTTGATTGACAAACTATAAATAGCTTAAACCTTTAACATTATTATCTGTCTTAATAAACATTATACAAGTAAATTGTTTTATAATTAAATTAAACTAGCACAATTGTAATGATAGAAAAAATAATAAATTTTAGTCTGAAACATAAATTAATTATTATACTTTTCACATTAAGTATTACAATTTTTGGAATGTATTCGATGTTTAATTTACCTGTTGGAGCAGTGCCAGATATTACTAACAATCAAGTACAGGTAATAACAACAACCAGCAACTTATCGACACAAGAAGTAGAGCAATATATCACAGCTCCTATTGAACTCGAAATGGCAAATCTGCCAGGTGTTATTGAAATTAGATCTATTTCAAAATTCGGATTATCAGTTGTAACAATTGTATTTGATGAAAAATTAGGAACATATTTACCACGCCAGTTAATTGCCGAAAAAATAAAATCTGCCTCCGATAATATTCCTGACGAATTTGGATCTCCCAAAATGGGACCAATAACAACTGGACTGGGAGAAGTTTATCAATATATTCTTGATGTTGAAGAAGGGTACGAAGATCAATATACCTCAATGGATTTAAGAACCATTCAGGACTGGATAGTTCGCAGGCAACTTTCAGGAATAAACGGAGTTGTCGAAATAAATTCATGGGGCGGACACCTTAAACAATATGAGGTTGCCGTAAATCCGGATCTTTTAAAAAGTTTTGAGCTTTCTGTTGGCGAAGTTTTTGATGCTTTGGAATCGAACAATAGCATATCAGGAGGTTCGTATATCGAGAAAGCTAATAAAACATATTTTATTCGTGGAGATGGGCAAGTTAAGAATATTGAAGATATTGAAAATATTGTAATTAAAAATCAAAACGGAACTCCGATATTAATAAAGCATATCGCCAGTGTTGATTATGGATACGCCACAAGATACGGTGCTATTACGGCGAATGGAAAAGGCGAAAAAGTACTTGGGCAGATAATGATGCTAAAAAATGCAAACTCTAAACAAGTTATGCAGGATATTCATGAGAAAATTGACGAAGTTCAAAAAAGACTTCCCAAAGGAGTTTTTATCAATCCTATACTGGACCGTAGCGTATTAATTGGCAAAACAACAACCACAGTTATCGAAAATCTCGTTTTTGGCTGTCTTATTGTGTTTTTAGTTGTCTGGTTAATACTAGGAAACATCAGAAGTGCGTTAGTAATTGCGTCTATAATACCACTGGCACTGATGTTTACATTGTCTGCAATGTATATTACTGGAATAGATGCTAATTTAATGAGCCTTGGAGCACTTGACTTTGGAATAATAATAGATGGAGCAGTAATTATTGTTGAATATATTGCTTATAAAATTACCAAACAAAAGGCTAAAATCCTAAAAGCCGGTGATAAAAAAGAAATAATCGATGGCATAACCTACGAAGGAGCATCCAAAATGATGAAATCAGCAATATTTGGTCAAATAATAATATTGATAGTTTTTATTCCAATATTGACACTTGGCGGTGTTGAAGGTAAGATGTTCATACCAATGGCTCTAACATTTAGCTACGCAATTATTGGTGCTATGATATTAGGTTTCACTTGGTTACCTGTTGCCTCGTCAATGTTTCTAAAACCAGATAAGGAAAAAAAGAGCAAATGGAATATTTCTGAATTATTTATGAACTTTATTTACAAATCATACGAACCTGTAATTAATTGGGCATGTTGTCATAAAAAATTAGTGTTGGTAATGGCAGTTTTTACATTACTTGCAACTGGCGTTATTTTTTCTAACATGGGCGGCGAATTTGTTCCAACTCTCGATGAAGGTGATTTTGTTATTCAGCCAGTTTTAAAAACAGGAACATCTCTATCAAAAACAATTGAACTAACAACACAAATGGAAAATATCTTGATAGACAAATTTCCCGAAGTAGATCAGATTGTTAGTAGAATTGGAGCAGCCGAAGTGCCAACCGACCCAATGTCTATGGAAGAAATTGATATGATTATCATACTTAAACCAAAAAAACAATGGGTAAATGCTTCAAACAAAGAAGATTTAGCAGAACTTTTTCAAAAAGAATTATCGATAATTCTAGGTATAGAATATGAGTTTACACAACCTATTGAAATGAGATTTAATGAGCTTATTACTGGAGTTAGAGCCGATATTGCAATAAAAATTTATGGCGATGATTTAAACTATCTTAACGCCAAGGCAAATGAAATCAAAAATCTAGTAAGCGATGTTCCTGGTGCAGCAGATGTTATTCTCGAAAAAACAGTTGGGCTACCACAAATGTCAGTTGTTTATGACAGAAAAAAGATTGCATACTATGGTGCCGAAATAAAAACTTTAAACGATATTTTATCTATGTCTTTTGGTGGTGCAAAAACCGGAAGCGTATTTGAAGGCGAAAAACGTTTTGACCTTGTTATAAAATCGGATGAAAAATATCGCCGAGATATTAAAGATATAAGAGAATTTCCCGTTAAATTAGCATCTGGACTTACAGTCCCACTAAAAGAACTTGCCCACATTAACTATAATGAAGGTCCTGCAAAAATATCACGTGAAAATACTCACCGAAGAGTTGTAGTAAGCGTTAATGTACGTAATCGTGATCTTAAATCTGTAGTTACCGATATCAAAAAAACTATAGACGATAAAATACAACTAGAACCGGGCAACTATATAGAATATGGCGGACAATTCGAAAACCTCGAAAATGCCTCCAATAGATTACTAATGATTGTACCAATTGCATTATTGCTAATTTTCATATTTTTACATTTTGCATTCAAATCATTACGCGATGCAATCCTTATATTTACGGCGATTCCCCTGGCGGTTGTTGGTGGTGTAATGTTGCTATGGATAAGAGGCATGCCTTTTAGCATTTCGGCTGGAATTGGATTTATTGCTCTGTTTGGCGTTGCCGTACTTAATGGAATTGTGCTAATTGAACATTTAAAAGATTTACAAAAAAATGGAAACTTTAAAAGTACAAGAGCATTAATTATTCAAGGGAGTAAAGATAGATTACGACCTGTTTTATTAACAGCCGCTGCTGCTGCAATGGGTTTTCTGCCGATGGCAATTTCGACAGGTGCTGGAGCAGAAGTTCAAAGACCTTTAGCAACTGTAGTTATTGGCGGCTTAATTACATCTACAATGCTAACAATGATTGCATTACCATTACTTTTTGAAATTTTTCACAATGTTAAAGGTATCAAATTTAGACCTTTTAGAGTTATTCGGTCAAAAACCACTATGATTTTACTTGCTTTAACTATTACTTCAATTGGAGTAATGGGACAGCAAAATACATATAACTTAGAACAGATAAAAGAAATTGCGATAAATAACAATCTAAGTCTAAACTCATATCAATTAAAAATTAAAGAGGCTGAAGCTTTAAAAAACTCTGCATTTAATGCTGATAAAACCTCATTTTATTATGAATATGATGAAAACAATATCGCCGATAACGGCTATCCTCTAAAAATCTTAGGTTTAGAACAAAGTTTTAAATTTCCTACTAAATATTCTAACAAGCTACAAAGCAATAAGCTAAAAATTGAAATAAATAAACTTGAATATCTTAAGCAAAAAACAATTCTTGAGCGAGAAATATCAAAGATGTATTACGAAATTATCTTCCTAACAAACAATCAAAATGTTTACCAAACGATAGATAGCCTTTATTATAAAATTGAAGAAAAAGCTATCAAAAGTTACGATGCTGGGGATATAAATTATCTTGATTATTTAAACATATTAGCAAAAAAACAAAAAACTGAAGCTGATTTATTTACTGCCCAGAATAATTTAGGTATTGCTTATGAAAAGTTATCTACGCTCATGAACTACAACTCAGAGTTTACAATCGTTCACGAAGAAATCGCTATCTTGCAAAATGATTCAATCAATTTTGAGAACAACATTGAACTTCAAATTTTCAAAAAGCAATCAGCATATTTTAGTAATATTATTAAAGAATATAAGCATGAATTTACGCCAGATTTTAATGTAGGATACTTTTTTGGCACAAATCAATATGCAAATAATCAAATTTACCAAGGGTTCAAAGTCGGCATAGATATTCCATTATTTTGGACTGAACAAAAAACCAATTATAATGCTGCAAAAATATCGTATGAGATTAATCAAAATCAATTTGAAGACAATATTAACAAATTAAAATCAAAGCAAGCCAAATTACTTCTCGAATTAAACAAGTACAGGGCATTGATTAAAAAATATGAAGATAATGGAGCAAATCTTTCTGATCAAATTATAATCTCTGCCACCAAAAGCTTTGATGCTGGAGAAATTAATTATTATGAATTTGTGAGTAGCATGGACAACGCATTAAATTCACTATTATATCATTACGAAAACATTGCAAAATACAATTCAATTATCATAGAATTAGATTATTTAACACTTTAGAAAAATGAAAATAATGAAAAATATATTATACGCATTTATCAGTATTTTAATAATACTTACAATCAGTATTTCTTGCTCAAATAAATCAGATAACAGCACAGAGCAAACAAATAATTTGATAGAAATAAGCTCTGAGCAGTTTGATTCCGAGAAAATGCAAGTAGGAAAATTTGAAGATATGATTTTTAAATCTATCGTACTTTTAAACGGACAAGTTTTTGCACAAACAAATGCGATTTCACAAGTAAGCACACCAGTTGGAGGGATAGTTGAAAACATCAATTTTAAATATGGCCAGACAATTCAAAAAGGACAAATTCTCTTTTATCTATATTCAAATGAACTAATTGAAAAACAACAAGAGTTCGCAGAAACAGCCATTCAATTAGAGAAACTCAAAACTGATTTTGAAAGAATTCAAAACCTTGTACAAGAGAAGATTATCGCTGAAAAAGAACTAATAACAGCTACATCAGAGTACCAATCGGCACTTGTAAGATATGAGTCACTTAAAATCCAATTATCAAAATTACATCTTAATACAGATAAAATCGAAAAAGGGAATTACTATTCATCAATTCCCATAATGGCTCCAGTTAGCGGAACTATCAACTATATTAATATAGTTAACGGACAATATATCGAATCTAATATCAAACTAATTGAAATTATAGACATCAGCAAATTAGAATTAAGACTATCTGCATTCGAAAAAGACTTACAAAATCTTGAAGAAAACCAAGAATTAGAATATTACACATTAAATAATCCTGATAATATCAACACTGCCCATATTTCAAAAATTGGTAATAGCATTAATCCAAATACAGGAGCGATAGATGTATATGCAAAACCGAATAAAAACACCAAATCTAAGTCAATAAATTCGGCAGCAATCGAAGCACTTATAAACACAGGCACAAAAAATGTAAAAGCATTACCCGAAACCGCTATTGTTAAATCTGCAAACAAATATTTTATTTATGTTGTTAGTAAAATTAGCGATAAAAAGTACTTTCTCGATAAAGTTGAGGTCAGCATCGGACAAACATACAATGGCTTTGTTGAAATAATTAACGCCCCACAAGCCGATAAAATAATTATAACTGGCTTAGATAATTTGAGTGTTGAGTAGGGAGGAAAAAAGCCACATTAAAAAACTTTTACAATAAGGCACATAGGTCATGTATTATTCAAAGTATTTGTTATTTTTGTCAAAAAACAATAAATGAAGAATTTTTTAGACATAAAAACCTCCACTGATAGTTTATTTTCGGATGATGAAATTAGAATAAATGTTGTGTTTTTCAATATTTTTAAAACATTACCAAACACGCACACTATTTATGGCGAATTTAATGTCAATAAATGCTATGAGTACGTAAAGGAGACTTACAATTTAGTTGACAATAGTCCTAATATTTTAACATGTTTAAAAAGTTCGTCAAAAAAACGAAGCAAAGCAGAAAAATATTTTGGACTTAAACATAACAGAGGAATTGAGATTTCTGTCATCATAGAAGATGAACTTATTATCACTATTAGACATACCTATATAGAAATATTTTACAGTTCAAATATACCTACAGAAAAAACAGATAGCCTAATAAAATCCCTCTTAGACTTTAAAGTCAAGAAGAAAAAGAAGACCAATAAGTTTCACATGATTGTAAGCGAATATGACGGTTTTGGTTTAAACACTTTTAAATTAAAAGAACAGGATTACAACACTGAATTGTGCTATAATGATGATTTTCACGAAATAGACATTAAAATCCAAAATTTTTTAAACGATAAGAGTAAAAACGGACTAATATTGTTACATGGTCAAAGCGGTACGGGCAAGACCACATATATCAGAAACTTAATTAGCAAAATTCCTCGAAAGTTTATTTTTTTACCTTTGCACATGGCGGAGGCACTAAGCAATCCAGAATTAATACCATTTTTAACTACTCAAAAAAATAGCATTTTAATTATTGAAGACTGCGAAAAACTCATAGTTGACAGAGAATTAGGTAATTATAATAATTCTATTGCGACACTGCTAAATTTGAGCGACGGCTTATTAAGCGATGCTTTAGGGATAAAACTTATATGTACTTTTAATACTAATATTTCAAAAATTGACAAAGCTTTAGTGCGAAAAGGAAGAATGCTCACACGCTATGAATTTAAAGAATTAACAATTGCCAAAGCAAGTGTATTATCCGAAAAATTTGATTTAAAATACGATGGTAAAAACCCAATAAGCATTGGGGATTTATTTAACGTTGAAGAAAATAATAATGCAATAATCAAATCTACAAAAGTGGGATTCAAATGATAGTGATACCGTGATTCTGTTTAAACTTCACAAGGTATCCAAAACAATTATTTCACAACCATTCCAGCAGCGACAGTTTCGTTTATTGCTTCGTCAATTAAGATAATGCTTCCCTAAACGTGATTTAGCTTATAGTTATCAATAAAAACAGGTGATGCAACTTTAATCGTAACATTTGCAATATCATTAGTGTTGTTATGAGTTCCAAAATTACATCAAACCACAACTAGCCTATACTGTTCATTACCAAAATTACATCTTATCACAATAAGGCTATATGCCGAAGGATAAAAATCCTGTACTCTCGCTTCGGTGAGAGTTTTT